>NZ_JBNBPO030000021.1:0-84899 GCF_051280635.3 Nocardioides proteolyticus
AGGACCCCGTCGACCTGCACGACGCCGTCGGTGACGTCGTCGAGGTGGACGTCGAACCGCCGGGAGTCCGACGACGCCTCACGCCGGGCCTCAGCCGCCTCGGGGTCGTAGAGGGTCATGGCCTCGTCGATGTGGTGCTCGACCTCCCGCCACGAACACGACCGGATGTGCGGGGCCAGTTTCCGGTCGACGTGCGCAGCGGCCTCCAGGCTGAGGTCGTGGGTGAGGTCGGCGACCCGCTCCGCCTTCCACGGCAAACAGCGCCCGGCGAGGACGGCGGCGTAGATGTGCTTGAGCCGCCACGCACACCCGATGACCCGGCCGACATAGGCGCGGCCACCGTCGGGAGTGCGTTCCAGCGTGGCGATCAGCTCCATCAACGCGAACTCCGACACCAGCGGTGCCCCCGGGCCGGCGATCGGGATCCCGGTGTCGACATACCCCTCGACCAGGGTCGCGGCACCTTCCTCGCAGTCGACGATGTTCTGGTCGGCCCAGGCGGTGATCACCTGCCACTCCCGGACCACCGAGGCGCGTCGGGCCCGGACCTCGCTCGCCGCGTGGGCGAGCAGCTCCGCGGTCGAGCAGCCGTCGTACTGCCCCTCCGCGTCGCTGTGGTTCCCGAGCTCCATGACACCCATCAAAGCACCACGCGCCGACACAACCCCGAGCCGGAAACCCGCCTGGGGACTGGCGATTCTCCATCGAACGCTGTGGACGAAAGGTGGCGCAAACCCGGTCGCCGCAGCAACGATCGCGACCCCTACGGCACCCGCCATCGCCCCCTACGCAACGGAGGCCGGCAACGCAACCCGACTCAACGGGAAACCGCACCGCCTAAAAGCCCTTTCGGCCCGGCACCACCTACGCAACCGCAGCTCCCCGGCAGCCACCACCCCAACCCCGACCCGAAGACAACGACCCTCCCGCCGCGTAGGCAGGAGGGCCGTCGCCCTGGGGGGAGGTTCAGGAGCCGTACAGCGCGCGGGCCCCGTCGGCGTCGGATGGCTGGAACTCCAGATCGTCGGAGCTGCCGTTGCACTGCGGGTAGTGCATGATCGACGCCGCGTCGTACGGCGTGAGCGGGCGCCAGTTGTTGTCCTCGAAGCAGGTGCCGGCCTCGGGGCGGGTGTGCTCGTGGCGGAAGCCGAGGGTGTGGCCGAGCTCGTGGGCGAGGATGTCCACCGGCTCCCAGTTGCCCGACGACCAGATCGAGTTGTCGATCAGCACGTTGCGGGAGCGCTTCGGGGAGCTGGGGAAGAAGGCGCGGGCGATGTACTGGCTCGTGTTCACCGGCTCCACGGAGAACAGCACGTTGTTGTTGCGGGTGTTGCAGCTGCCGTCCTGCGCGGCGACGTGCCTGAAGTCGATCTTCGACGTGGCCTGCTCCCAGAGCGCCGCCCCGCCGGCCATCGCGCTGACGACGTCGGCGTGCCGGCTGCCGAACCGGGTGCTGACGCAGTAGGTGAGGTTCAGCGCCTGCGACGCGCTCCACTTGTCGTCGCGACCGCTGACGGTGTTGACGACGAGACCGTCCTCGTGGACGTGCCCATGGTCGTCGCCGACCATCGAGTCGTAGAACTTCCGGAGCCCGGCCTTGGTGCTCTCGATCTCGTCGCCGTTGACGACGTAGGCGCCGTCGACGTCGACGTACGTCGCCGCCTCGAACTCCTTGTAGCTGGGCGCCGAGCCCGTCGTGCCGTCGGCGCTGGTGGCGGAGACGGTGGCTGAAGCGAACGCGACGGCGAGGCAGGCAGCGCCCGCGACCGACATCCTGTTGACCCGAGACAACCTCATCGAAGCACCTTTCCTGGGAGGCGAGTGCGGCTCATTCGAACCCCGCGCAGGGTTGTCGGACAAGAGTTTGCGCGGCTCAGAAATCGGAAGGGCCCGCGAGCTGCAGAGTTCTGAGCCACCAGTAGCGTTGCGGGGTGCGGATCGCCACCTGGAACGTGAACTCGCTGCGCTCGCGGATCGACCGCGTCGAGGCCTTCCTCGAACGGCACGACATCGACGTGCTGGCGGTGCAGGAGACCAAGGCGCGCGAGGACCAGCTGCCGTTGATGGGCCTGCAGGCCCGGGGGTACGACGTCGCGGCGCACGGCCTGAACCAGTGGAACGGCGTCGCCCTGATCAGCCGGGTCGGCATCGAGGACGTCCAGGTCGGCTTCGACGGGCAGCCCGGCTGGGGAGAGCCGCTGGTGACCGAGGCCCGCGCGATCGGGGCGACCTGCGGCGGCGTCCGGATCTGGAGCCTCTACGTCCCCAACGGCCGCAAGCCCGACGACCCGCACTACCACTACAAGCTCGACTGGCTGGCCCGGCTGCGCGAGGCGGCCACCGCCTGGCTGGACGCGCCGACGGCGCTGGTGGGCGACTGGAACATCTGCCCGACCGACGACGACGTCTTCGACCCGGCGCAGTTCCGCACCTCCACCCACGTCACGCCCGCGGAGCGCGCGGCGTTCCAGGCCTTCCTCGACAGCGGTTGGGCGGAGGTCACCCGCGCCCACGCGCCCGGCTTCACCTACTGGGACTACTACCGCCAGCGGTTCGAGCGCGACCGCGGGCTGAAGATCGACTTCGTCCTCGGCTCACCGGCCCTCGCCGACCGGGTGACGGGCGCCTTCATCGACCGCGAGGAGCGGGCCGGGCAGGGTGCCTCCGACCACGCCCCGGTCGTCGTCGACCTGTCCTAGTCAGTGCTCACAGGGCCTGCCACTCGGGCTTGGCGGCGTAGACCTCCCGGTAGTGGTCGCGGCGCCGGAGCCGCCCGGCCGCGTCGTCGTCGACCAGCACCGACACATGGGGGTGCAGCTGCAGCACGGATGCCGGGCAGGAGGCGGTGAGCGGACCCTCGACGGCGGCGGCGAGAGCGGCCGCCTTGGCGGAGCCGGTGGCGAGCAGGAGCAGGTGGCGCGCCTGGAGGATCGTGCCCAGGCCCTGGGTGAGGACGTGGCGCGGGACCTCGTCGACCGAGCCGAAGAACCGCGCGTTGTCGCGCCGCGTCTGGTCCGTGAGCGTCTTGATCCGGGTCAGTGACGCCAGCGACGACCCCGGCTCGTTGAAGGCGAGATGGCCGTCGCTCCCGATGCCGAGCAGCTGCACGTCCACTCCCCCGGCCGCGGCCAGCGCCTGCTCGTACCGCGCCCCGGCGGTCGGCAGCCCGTCGGGCGACGGGTCGGGTCCCTGCACCCGGTCCGCGGCGATGCCCAGGGGGTCGGTCAGCTCGCGCGCGATCGTCGCGCGGTAGCTCTCCCGGTGGCCAGCCGGGAGGCCGACGTACTCGTCCAGGGTGAAGCAGCGGACCCGGTCGTACGACGGCCCGGTGCCGGCGCGGTGGCGGCGGATCAGCTCCCGGTAGGTCGGGAGCGGCGTCGACCCGGTCGCGAGGCCGAGGACCGCCTCGGGGCGCGCCCGGACGGCCGCCTCGATCGTGTCGGCGGCCAGCGCCGCGACGGCGTCGGCGGTGCCGAACGGTACGACCTCCATCAGCGCGCCTCCTCGTGGACCACCCGGCCGCCCACCACGGTCGCCACCAGCCGGAGGTCGTCGTCGACGAGGGTCAGGTCGCCGCGGGCGCCCGGCGCGATCCGTCCGCGGTCGACGTCACCGACCACCCCGGCCGCCGTGGTCGTGCAGGCGGCGACCGCCTCGGCCAGGGAGCAGCCTGTCGCGTCCCGCAGCACCCGCAGGCAGTGCAACAGCGGGGCGCTGGAGCCGGCGAGGGTGCCGTCGGCCAGCCGCACCGTCCCGTCGCGTACGACGACGTGCTGGTCGCCGAGCCGGGTCTCTCCGTCGGGCAGGCCGAGCGCGGCGGTGCAGTCGGTCACCGCGAGGAACCGGTCGGGCCGCAGCGCCCGCCAGAAGGCGGAGAGCGTCGCGGGAGCCAGGTGGTGGCCGTCGGCGATCACCCCGGCCGTGAGCCGCGGGTCGGCGAGCGCGGCGCCGACGGGTCCCGGCTCCCGTGCCGAGAGCGGCGGCATGGCGTTGCCCAGGTGGGTGACGACCCGAGCACCGGCGTCGACGGCGGCGAGCACCTGCTCGGCGGCCGCCTCGGTGTGGCCGACCGCGACCACCACGCCGCGACCGACCAGCGCCCGGATCACCTCCAGCGCCCCCGGCAGCTCGGGGGCGAGCGTCACCATCGCCACCCCCTCGGCCGGCGACCATCCGGCGACCAGGTCGAGCGACGGGGCGGCGAGCCACCGCTCCGGGTGCGCCCCCTTGCGGGCGGCGGCGATCATCGGCCCCTCGAGGTGGAGGCCGAGCGGCCGGGCCCCGGTCCACCCGTCCGGCGGGCCCGCGGCGAGCGTCGCGAGGGCACGCTCCCGCGCGGCGGGAGCCGAGGTGATCACGGTCGGGAGGAACGCCGTCACCCCGTACGCCGCCAGCGCCGCCGCCACCTCCCAGAGCCGCTCCGGCTCCAGCGTCAGGTCGATGCCGGCCGCGCCGTTGACCTGCAGGTCGATCAGCCCGGGCAGGACGGTGAGCCCGCGGGCGTCGTACTCGACGGCGCCGGGGGCCTCGGCCACGATCCGGCCGTCGGCGACGGCGACGTCCACGGCCAGACCCGCCGTGTCGACGCCTCCCCGGACGAGGAGCGCGCTCACGGCTGCTGCCCCAGGAGGGCGGCGCCGAGGGCGGCCACCGGGACGTCCAGCGGCACCAGCTGCACCCGGCCGGCGAGGTCGAGGGAGGCCAGGAACGGCGACCCGGCGGCCTGCGCGGACAGCGCCCGGGCCACCGCCACGCGGAGCCGGTCACCGACCTGGGCGGCACCCCCGCCCAGCACGACGTGCTCGGGGTCGACGGTCAGCGCGACCAGGCGCACGGCGTCAGCCACGCGGGCGGCGAACCGGTCGCGCACCTCGACCGCGGCCGGATCGCCCGCCTCGGCGTCGTCGAAGAGCGCCTGGGCCGGGGGTACGCCGCGCACCGGCCAGGCCTCGGCGACCGCGGACCCGGAGGCGGAGGTCTCCAGGCAGCCGACCTGCCCGCACTGGCAGACCCGGCCCGCCGGGTCGACCGGGATGTGCCCGATCTCGCCCGCCGCGCCGCTCGCCCCACGCCGCAGCCGGCCGCCGAGGATCGCGGCGGCCGCCAGGCCGGTCCCGAGGCTGAGGTAGACCAGGTCGTCGTGGCCGGTGACCATGGCGGCGCCGAGCGCGGCGGCGTTGACGTCGTTGTCGACGGTCACCCGGCTCCCGGTCTTCGCGGCGAGCCGCTTGCCGATGGGATACCAGTCGGCCTCGAGCCCCAGGTTGACGGCGTGCTTCACCGCGCCGCGTGCCGCGTCGACCAGGCCGGGCACGCCGACGCCGACCGTCTCGAGGGGCTCACCCGTGCGGGCGCGCAGCTCGGCGACGACGTCCGCGGCGGCGGCGACCACCTCGTCGCCACCGGTGGGGCTGACGGCCAGCACCTCCGCGCGCACCGATCCGTCGGCGGTGGCCGCCACCCCGAGCATCTTGGTGGCACCGATGTCGATGCCGACCCTGAGCTGTCCCCCGGTCACCGGGCCCACCCTGCCTCTCCGAGAATCTCAGCGACGGCCGCGATCGCGGGCGCCGAGCTGCCGCGGGTGCACACCCGCGGGACCGTGCTGGACGGCCATCCGGTGCGGGGGCCGGGCCAGCCCCACTCCACCACGACCGCCGGCGGCTCGAGCGCGGCCAGCATGGCGCCCACGTCGGGCCGGCGGTGGGCGTCGCGCACCTGGACGACCAGCGGCCCCTCGGGCAGCGCCTCCCCCGGCCGTCGTACGACGTCGGCGTCGAGCCCCCACCGTGCCACGCCGACCGCGATGTTGGGCTCGGTGTCGATGGTGACGACGCGGGCGCCGGCGAGGTCGCCGAGGTCGCCCTCGACCACCACGGCCCGCCGGGCAACCGCCGTCATCACCTCCGGCGCCGGCGGGGCGTCCGGCGCACGTCCGGAGGCGGCTCGCCGGACGCCGGCGGCGCGGTCCGCGGCCTCCCGCAGCCGCTCCTCGCGGAGCCGGCCGCAGCTCACCGCGTCGACGACCGCGGCCTGGATCGCTCGCACGAGCGAGGCCTCCTTGTCCGGCCCGACGCACAGCAGGTCGGCCCCGGCGACCAGCGCGAGCACCGCCGCCTCCGGGATGCCGCGCCCGGCGCTCGCGCCGGCCATGTCGAGGGCGTCGCTGACGACCGCACCTGCGAAGCCGAGCTCGTCGCGCAGCAGGCCGAGGACCGCGGGGCTGAACGTGGCCGGGCGGTCGGTGTCGACGGCCGGTACGACCAGGTGCGACGTCATCACCGCGGCCGCGCCGGCGGCCACCGCGGCGGCGAACGGCGGCAGCTCGCGCTCGCGGAGGGTGGCGGCCGGAGCGGCCAGGACCGGCAGGGTCAGGTGGCTGTCCTGCGCGGTGTCGCCGTGGCCCGGGAAGTGCTTGACGCAGGCCGCCACACCGGTCGCCTGCAGCCCCTCGACCCAGGCCGCGACGTGCCTGCTGACCCGCTCGGGGTCGGCGCCGAAGCTGCGGGTGCCGATCACCGGGTTGTCCGGGTTGCTGTTCACGTCGGCGACCGGGCCCAGGGCGAGGTCGATCCCGACGCCGGCGAGGTCCGCTCCCACGGCGCGACCGACCCCCTCGGTGAGCGCGACGTCGTCGACCGCGCCGAGCGCCGCCGCGCCGGGAACCGGGCTGCCCTCGCGCACGTGGAGCCGGGTGACGTCGCCGCCCTCCTCGTCGGTGGCCACCAGCGCGTCGGGCCGGGCGGCGCGGACCTCGCCCACCAGCGCGGTGGCGTCGGCACGGGTGCCGGTGAGGTTCGAGCCGAACAGGCACACCCCGCCCAGGCCGTCGGCCAGCAGCCGGGACCACTCGGGCGGCAGGTGGGGGCCTCGCCACGACGCGAGCAGCACCCGCAGCGCCAGCGACTCCAGCTCGGCGGCGCTCATCCCTTCACCGCGCCCGCGGTGAGGCCCGAGACCATCCGGCGCTGGACGAGAAGGAAGAAGATCACGACCGGGATGGTGATCAGCGTGGAGGCGGCCATGATCCCGCCCCAGTCCTCGCCCCGGCGGCTGTCGGTGAAGGCGGCGAGCCACACCGGGAGCGTCTCCTTGGCGGGGTCGCGCATCACGACCACGGCGAGGGTGAACTCGTTCCAGGCCTGGATGAAGCCGAAGACGCCGGTGGCCACCAGGCCGGGTGCGAGCAGCGGCAGGGTCACCCGGAAGAAGGCGCCGAGGCGGGAGCAGCCGTCCATCATCGCCGCCTCCTCGAGCTGCTGCGGGACGCCGTCGACGAACCCGCGCAGGGTCCACACCGTGAACGGCAGCACCGTGCCGACGTACACGAGCGTCAGGCCGAGCACCGAGTTGAGCAGGCTCATCCCCTCCAGCATCTTGTACTGGCTGATGAACAGCCCCTCCGCGGGGATCATCTGCACCAGGAGCAGGGTGAGGATGAAGGTCCTGCGGCTGCGGAACCGGAACCTGCTGACGGCGACCGCTGCGAGGAACGCGAACAGCAGCGCGACGGCCACGGTCAGCAGGGTGACCGCCAGGCTGGTGAGCAGGGCGTCGGCGAACCGGCCGTTCTCGAAGACCCGGTCGTAGTTGTCGAGCGTGCCGCCGGCCGGCCACCACGTCTGCTCGTCGGCCCTGATCCGGTTGCGCGGCAGGAACGACCGGCTCACCATCCAGTAGACCGGGAAGATGCAGACCAGGAGCACGAGGACGCCGATCAGGTCGGCTCCGATCCGCGTCCGCAGCCGGGTGCGCCGGGCCATCAGTCCTCCTCCTGGCGGAGCATCATCCGGACGTACGGCGCGGTCAGCACGATCGTGATGGCGAGCATGAACATCGCCACCGCGGCCGCGGTGTCGAACTCGCCGCCCTTGATGCCCTCGGTGTAGATGTAGGTGCCGAGCAGGTTGGTGTCCCGGGTGATCCCGCCGGCCTGCTGCAGCGTGTAGATCTGGGTGAAGACCCGAAGGTCCCAGATGACCTGGAGCAGCAGCACCACGAGGAGCACCGGCCGGATCGTCGGCAGGACGACGTGCAGGAACCGCCGCCATGCGCCGGCGCCGTCGATCTCGGCGGCCTCGATCACGTCCTCGGGCACCTGGGTCAGCGCCGCGTAGAGGGTGAACGCGACGAAGGGCACGCTCATCCAGACCACGACCAGAGTCGCGATCATGAAGAACGACCACGGCTCCGCCAGCCAGGAGTGGTCCTCGTAGCCGGTGGCGCCGAGCGCGACCAGGGTCCAGTTCACGACGCCGTACTGGGTGTCGAAGAGGAACTGCCACACCGTCATCGCGGCCACCACCGGCATCGCCCACGCGAGGAGGAGCGCCACCTGCGCGGCGAGCCGGACGATCCGGCTCATCCGGGCCATCAGCAGCGCGATGCCCATCCCGAGCGCGAGGGTCAGGCCGGCGTTGACCAGGCAGAAGGCGACGGTCCGAGCGGTGACCTCCCACAGGTAGGAGTCGGTGAGCAGGTCGCGGTAGTTGTCCAGGCCCGCCCAGGTCGGCGGGCGGCCGAACTGCTGCTCCAGGCCGAACTGCTGGAACGACATCGCCACCTGGCGGACGAGCGGGTAGCCGAGGGCGAGGGCGAGGATCGCCGCCGCCGGGAGGATCAGCCCGAGCGGGAGGGGCCGGCGTCGTACCGCCGCCTTGGTGCGGGCCATGCGGGGACTCTCCTCTCGGCTGGGTCGGCGCGCCAGGGGCGCGGTGGAGTACGGCGTCTGGCCGGGGGCTGGCGGGTCCCGGCCGGACGCCGTGGCTGGTGGTCGCTAGTTCAGCTCGGCGGTGATCTGCTCGTCGGCCTCGGCGGCGAGCTGCTCGACGTCGCCGCCCTGGGCGATCTTGCTGAACAGGTCCTCGAGGATCCGCTTGCCCTCGACGGTGGCCCAGCTGGCTGCCGGCGGCGTGAGCTTGGCGTTGGACGCCGCCTCGATCGTGGCCTGGGCGAACTCGTCGTCACCGAGCTTGGTGGCGAGCGACTCCTTGGCGGGCGTGAGCCCCGCCTCGGCGAGGATCGTCTGGTACTCCTCGCTCAGCATCAGCTCGACGACCTTCACCGACAGGTCCTGGTTGGGCGACTTCGCGGAGATCGCGATGTCGGAGCCGCCCAGCAGCACCGGAGCCGGCTCGCCGTCCGACCCGGGCAGGGCGAAGACGCCGACCTGCTTGGCGAGCTTGGGGCAGCCCTCCTTGGGGTCGGTGAGCATGCCGTAGACCCAGCCGGGGCGCGACATCATGCCGATCTTGCCGGCGCAGAACGGCGTCACCGGGTCGGACTCGTTGGCGTCCGCCGGGGCGCCCGAGGCTTCCTGGAAGAGCCGCTGCACGGTCTGGAGGCCCGCGATGGACTCCGGCTCCGAGAGGGCGCCCCGCCACTCCTCGCCGTCGGCGACGGCGAGCTCGCCGCCGGCGTCCCAGAGGAAGGCAACGCCGTCCCGCCAGTCCTGCCCAGGCAGCCAGTAGCCGGAGAAGTCCTTCTCGCCGCTGGCCTGCTTGAGCTTGACCGCGGTGTCGACGAACTCGTCCATCGTGGCCGGCACCTGGTCGATCCCGGCCTGCTCGAAGAGGTCCTTGCGGTAGAAGACGTAGGTCGACCCGGCGTAGTAGGGCACCGCGTAGGTCCGGCCGTCGATGGTGGCTCCCTCGACGAAGCCCGGGAGCAGGTCGTCGCCGCCCAGGTCGTCGAGGTGGTCGGTGAGGTCGCTGAACGCGCCGACGGTGGTGAAGGTCGGGGCCTGGGTGTTGCCGACCTCGACGACGTCGGGGGTCTGCTCCTCGGAGGTGAGCGCGGTCGTCAGCCGCTCGACCAGGCCGTCCCACTCCTGCTGCTCGATGGTGAGGGTGGAGCCCGGGTTCTCCTCCTCGAAGGTCTTCTCGAGCCAGTCCCTGGCCTCCTGGGGGGTGTCGGCTCCGTTGAGCCACACCACGATGTCGGCTTCCTTCGGGCCACCGTCGGCCTTCTCGTCTCCGGAGCCACACGCGCTGGTCACGCCCAGCAGGGCGGTGACGGCCGCGACGGCCACTGTCCTTTGAATGCGCACCGCTTGTTCCCTTCGTCTTCCTCACTGGACACGGACCCGCTGCGGGACCGCTCTGTCTGGGGGTGGAGCCTTTCGGGTCGTCAGGACACTCCGAGCTCGCCGGCGAGCACCAGGCCGGTCGCGCCGACCAGCACACCGTCGTCGCCGAGCGTCGACGCCCGTACGACGAACCGGTCGGCCGAGACCGCCATGACCCGCTCGCGCACCGTCGCCTCCGCCACGCGGGCCAGGTCCCCCACCAGGTCGGCGGGGCCGCTCAGCACGACCTCGGCGAGGTTGAGGGTGGCGACGACGGGCGCCAGCGCGGTGCCGAGCCGGAGGCCCGCGGCGGCCAGCACGTCGTCGGCCTCACCCTCGGCGATCCGGCGGCGCAGCCTGGGCACCGACACGAACGTCTCGAGGCATCCGGGCCGGCCGCAGGCGCAGGTCTCGCCGCCCGGGTCGACCTGCACGTGCCCGATCTCCCCGGCGGCGCCGCCCTGGCCATGCACCACGGCACCGCCCAGCACCAGGCCGGCACCCACGCCGGTGCTGAGGCGGAGCAGCATCAGGCCGCCCTCGCCCCCGCCGCCGAAGGTGTACTCGCCCATCACGGCGGTGTTGGCGTCGTTGGCGACGTAGACGGGCTGACCCAGCGCCTCGGCCAGCTCCTCGGCCAGCCGGACGTCGTGCCACCCGAGGTTCGGGGCGTCGAGCACCACGCCGTCGTGGGTCACCACGCCGGGGGTCGCGACGCCGACGCCGAGGAGCGGTCGGGTGCTCTGCTCGATCATCCGCGCGGCGAAGGAGCGGACCAGGGCGACCGCCTCCGGCCCGCGCCGACCCTGCAGGGGATGCGTGTCCCGGGCGACCACCTCACCCGCGAGGTTGAGCACGGCGCCGACGACGTGGTCGTCGACGGAGAGGTCGATCGCCACGACGTGCTTCGCGTCGGCCACCAGCCCGACGAGGGTCGGCGGCTTCCCGATGCGGCTCTCGCTGGGCGCGCCCAGCTCCTCGACCAACCCCTCCTCGAGCAGCTCCGCCACCAGGTCCGAGACCGTGACCCTGGTCAGCCCGCTGCTGCGGGCGAGGTCGGCCCGGCTCGCGGGCCCGTCGGCGAAGAGGTCCTGGAGCAGCATCGACCGGTGGTGGCGACGCGAGTCCGCGCGCCGGAGCTTGGTCCGGTCCCGAGGAGGCCGGTCGGTGGGGCTGCGCCAGGACATGTTTGTTAGTTCAGCATACTTACATATACCGTGTCCAGACATGAGCCAGATCACATTCGTCGAGGCGCAGCGCTGGTACCCCGGAGCGGACTCCCCCGCGGTCCCCGGCATCGACCTGGAGGTGAAGGACGGCGAGTTCCTGGTCCTGGTCGGCCCGTCCGGGTGCGGCAAGACCACCACGCTGCGGATGCTCGCGGGCCTGGAGGACGTCGACGCCGGCCGGATCCTGATCGGCGACCGGGACGTCACCCGGCTGCCACCGAAGGACCGGGACATCGCGATGGTGTTCCAGAACTACGCGCTCTACCCGCACAAGTCGGTGCGCGACAACATGGCCTTCGCCCTCACCCTGGCCAAGGTCGACCGGCGTGAGCGTGACCGTCGCGTCGAGGAGGTCGCCACCATGCTCGGCCTCACCGACTACCTCGACCGCAAGCCGAAGGCGCTCTCCGGCGGCCAGCGGCAGCGGGTCGCCATGGGCCGCGCCATCGTCCGGCAGCCGCAGGTGTTCTGCATGGACGAGCCGCTCTCCAACCTCGACGCCAAGATGCGGGTGCAGACGCGCAGCGACATCGCCCGCCTGCAGCGCGAGCTCGGCGTGACGACCGTCTACGTCACCCACGACCAGGTCGAGGCGATGACCATGGGCGACCGGGTGGCCGTGATGCACGAGGGCCGGATCCAGCAGGTCGACGCGCCCCTGGCCCTCTACGACCGCCCGGCCAACCTGTTCGTCGCCGGGTTCATCGGGTCGCCGCAGATGAACCTCGTCGCCGCCCGGGTCACCGACGGCCGGGTGCTTCTCGGCTCCCACCCCGTCCCGCTCGACGGCACCACCCGACGCGCGCTCACCAGCGAGGTGACCGTCGGCGTCCGGCCCGAGGCCTGGCGGCTGGTCGAGCCGGGCGCCGGCATCCCGGTGCGGGTCGACCTGGTCGAGGAGCTGGGCTCCGACGGCTTCGCCCACGGCAAGGCCGACCTCGGCGACCGGCTCGCACAGGTCGCCGTCCGGCTGCCGACGCGCGGACACGTCGCCGCCGGGGACCTGGTCCACGTGGCCGTGCCGGAGGGCGCTGCGCACGTGTTCGACACCGCCACCGGCCGCCGCCTCTCGCCCTGACCGCCCTGACTGCCCTGACCGCCCTGACCCCGCGTGTCCCGGCGCGTCGCACCGGAGAGCACCGACGCCCCGCCTAGCGTGGAGGGGTGAGCAGCGTGCTGCACCAGCGGCCCCGCACCCTGTGGGAGGAGGGCCGCCAGCCGGGCCGGGAGGTCGCCTCCCTCGCGGTCGCGCTGCTGCTCACCGCGGCGGTGGTCGATCTGCTGCTCTCCGCGCGGCTCGGCCTGCTCTACGACCTGGTCTTCGTCACCCTCTGCGTGGGGGCCGCCCTCACCGTGCGTCCGCGGGACTTCTTCACCGTCGGCGTCCTTCCCCCGCTGGCGATGCTGCTCGTCGTGCTGCTGCTGGCAGTCACCGAGCCGGCGTCGGTGGCGCACCCCGAGGACGGGGTGGTGCAGGCCACCGTCTCCGGCCTGTCCGGGCACGCACTGCCGCTGATGTTCGGGTACGGCGCCTGCCTCGGCCTGCTGGCGCTGCGGCGCAGCTTCGTGCGCCGCTAGGACTCGAACCGGTCGGGGTCGCCCGCGCCGCGTCGTACGACCTCCGGGGCGCCCTCGGACCAGTCGACCACGGTCGTCGGCTCCGCCGGCGTCTCGCCCGCCTCGATCACGATGTCGACCTGGTGGTCGAGCTCCTCCTTGATCTCCCAGCCCAGCGCCCGCGGCTCGGTCTCGCCCGGCAGGATCAGCGAGCTGGAGAGCAGCGGCTCGCCGAGCGCGTCGAGGATCGCCTGGACCACCGCGTGGTCCGGGATCCGCACCCCGACCGTGCGCTTCTTGGCGTGGAGCAGCCGCCGGGGCACCTCGGGCGTGCCGGGCAGGATGAACGTGTAGGGCCCCGGCGTCGCCGAGCGGATCGCCCGGAAGGCCGCGTTGTCGACGTGCACCAGCTGGCCGAGCTGGCTGAAGTCGCGGCAGACGAGCGTGAAGTGGTGACGCTCGTCGAGGTCGCGGATGCGCAGGATCCGGTCGCGGCCGTCGCGGTTGCCGAGTCGGCAGCCCAGCGCGTAGCCGGAGTCGGTCGGGTAGGCGATCAGCGCGTCGTCGTGCAGTGCCTCGACCACCTGCTGCAGGAGCCGCGGCTGGGGGTTGTCCGGGTGGACGTCGAGATAGCGGGCCATCGGACCGTGCTCCGGGTCAGACCCGGCCGGCGGCCTTCATGTCGCGGTGCAGCTCCTTGGGCAGCGAGAACACCAGCGACTCCTCCGCCGTCCGTACGGCGCGGGCGTCGGGGTAGCCGCGCTCCGCGAGGAAGCCGAGCACCCCCTGGACCAGGTCGTCGGGCACCGACGCGCCCGACGTCACGCTCACCGTCCGCACACCGTCGAGCCACGACTCGTCGATCTCCGAGGCGTCGTCGACGCGGTAGGAGGCCTTGGCGCCGGCCTCGAGGGCCACCTCGACCAGGCGGACCGAGTTGGAGGAGTTTGCCGAGCCCACCACGATCACCAGGTCGGCGGTCGCGCCGATCTCCTTGACCGCCACCTGGCGGTTCTGCGTGGCGTAGCAGATGTCGTCGCTGGGCGGGTCCTCCAGCTGCGGGAACTTCGCCCGCAGCCGGCGCACCGTCTCCATGGTCTCGTCGACGCTCAGCGTCGTCTGCGAGAGCCAGGCGAGCTTGGCGTCGGTGGGGAACTCGAGCCCGTCGACGTCGTCGGGGTGCTCGACGAGGACGGTCTGCTCCGGCGCCTCGCCGGCGGTGCCCTCGACCTCCTCGTGGCCGGCGTGGCCGATCAGCAGGATGGTGTAGCCCTCACGGGCGAACCGGACCGCCTCGCGGTGCACCTTCGTCACCAGCGGGCAGGTTGCGTCGATCGTCTTCAGGTCACGCTCCGCCGCCTGCCGGTGCACGGCCGGCGAGACGCCGTGGGCGGAGAACACCACGGTGGCGCCCGGCGGCACCTCGTCGAGCTCCTCGACGAAGATCGCGCCGCGCGACTCGAGGTCGGCCACGACGTGCTTGTTGTGGACGATCTGCTTGCGCACGTAGACCGGGGCGCCGTACAGGTCGAGCGCCTGCTCCACCGTGACGACCGCGCGGTCGACGCCGGCGCAGTAGCCGCGCGGGTCCGCGAGGAGCACCTCCCGGTCGGCGTCGTCGAGCAGACGCGGGGTGCCGAGGTCGATCGTCGTCATGCCTCCAGTCTACGGACCGCAGCCCCACGGACCCGAAACGGCGAAGGCCCGCCACCCTCGCGGGTGACGGGCCTCCGGACGAGCGTCGACCTCAGGCCTTGTCGGTGCCCTCGGCGTCCTCGGCGGACTGCGCCTCGTCGGCGTTCGACTCGCCCTCGGCGGTCTCGACGTCGGTGGCCTCGGTGGAGAGCACCTCGGTGTCGCCGGCCTCGTTGGGCGCCTCGACCTCGGCCGGCGCGTCCTCGGCGGCCTTGGTGACCTCGGCCGGGGCCGCGGACTCCGCGGGCGCCGGCTCGGCGGCGGGCTTCGTCTTGGGCGCCGACGGCTTGTAGTCCTCGGTCACCAGCTCGATCACGGCCATGGGCGCGTTGTCGCCCTGGCGCGGACCGATCTTGGTGATCCGGGTGTAGCCGCCGGGACGCTCGGCGAAGGTGGGGCCGATCTCCGCGAACAGCGTGTGCACGACGCCCTTGTCGCGGATGACCTTGAGCACCTCGCGACGCTGGTGCAGCGGGTTCTCACCCAGGTGTGCCTTCTTCGCCTTGGTGATCAGCTTCTCGGCGTACGGCCGCAGGGTGCGGGCCTTGGCCTCGGTGGTCGTGATCCGGCCGTGCTCGAAGAGCGCGGTGGCGAGGTTGGACAGGATGAGCCGCTGGTGGGCGGCGCTCCCGCCGTGGCGGGGACCCTTCTTGGGCTTCGGCATTTCTCTCTCGCTTTCCTGCCCGGCCGTACGAGGTACCGGGTGCTGGGTCCGGCCGTGTCAGGTACCGGAGTTGTCAGATGAAGGGTGCTGCGGTGATGCTGCGGTGGTGCTGCGGTGGTGCTGCTTGTCTTGCCGCCGGACCGAGGCTGGACCTACGAGGGCCAACCGCGGCCCGGCAGCGTGTCGGGAGGTGCCGGCGGGCAGCTTGCTGCCCCCCTATGCACCGAAGACACGCTCGGGCAGATCAACTCAGAACTGCTCGTCCTCGACGAACGACTCGTCCTCGTCGTCCTCGCTGTAGTTGGCGAGGGCGGCGGAGGGGTCGAAGCCCGGAGCGCTGTCCTTGAGGGACAGGCCCATCTCGTGGAGCTTGGCCTTGACCTCGTCGATCGACTTCGCGCCGAAGTTGCGGATGTCGAGCAGGTCCTGCTCCGAGCGGCTGATGAGCTCACCCACGGTGTGGATGCCCTCGCGCTTGAGGCAGTTGTAGGACCGGACGGTCAGCTGGAGGTCCTCGACCGGCAGCGCCAGGTCGGCGGCGAGCTGCTCGTCGACCGGCGAGGGGCCGATGTCGATGCCCTCGGCCTCGACGTTGAGCTCGCGGGCCAGGCCGAAGAGCTCGACCAGCGTCTTGCCGGCCGACGCGATGGCGTCGCGCGGCAGGATCGACGGCTTGGTCTCGACGTCGATGACCAGCTTGTCGAAGTCGGTGCGCTGCTCGACGCGGGTGGCCTCGACCTTGTAGGTCACCTTCAGGACCGGGCTGTAGATCGAGTCGACCGGGATCCGGCCGATCTCGTTGTCCGCGCCCTTGTTCTGCACGGCGGAGACGTAGCCGCGGCCGCGCTCGACGACGAGCTCGAGCTCGAGCTTGCCGTTGTCGGAGAGGGTGGCGATCTTCAGGTCGGGGTTGTGCACCTCGACGCCGGCGGGCGGCGCGATGTCGGCGGCGGTGACGTCACCCGCGCCGGACTTGCGGAGGTACATGGTGACCGGCTCGTCGTGCTCGGAGGACACGACGAGGCCCTTGAGGTTCAGGATGATCTCGGTGACGTCCTGCTTGACGCCCTCGATGGTCGAGAACTCGTGGAGGACGCCGTCGATCTTGATGCTGGTGACGGCGGCACCGGGGATCGAGGAGAGGAGGGTACGACGCAGCGAGTTGCCGAGCGTGTAGCCGAAGCCGGGCTCGAGCGGCTCGATGACGAAGCGCGACCGGAACTGGTCGACGGTCTCCTCCGACAGGGTGGGGCGCTGTGCGATGAGCACTTGTTTCGTTCCTTTCCGGGCCGACCGCTATATGAGGACCCAGACGTGGTGCGGAATGGAGAAGAGAACTGCGTCCGCCGGGGCCTGAGGGGCGGCCCCCAGCGGGGGGCAGTCGGGGGGCGCACAGCCCCCCGACCGTTTACTTCTTCGAGTAGAACTCGACGATGAGCTGCTCCTGGACGGGGATGTCGATCTGCTCGCGCACGGGGAGCGAGTGGACCAGGATCCGCATCCGGGACGGCAGCGCCTCGAGCCAGGCCGGGACGACCCGCTCGCCGTGGGTCTCGCGAGCCACGATGAAGGGCGTCATCTCCAGCGACTTCTCGCGCACGTCGATGATGTCGTACTGCGCCACCTGGTAGGACGGGATGTCGACCTTGCGACCGTTGACCAGGAAGTGGCCGTGGGTCACCAGCTGGCGGGCGTGCCGGCGGGTGCGGGCGAAGCCGGCGCGGTAGACGACGTTGTCGAGGCGGCACTCGAGGAGCTGGAGCAGGTTGTCACCGGTCTTGCCCTGGCGACGCGCAGCCTCCACGTAGTACCGGTGGAACTGCTTCTCCATCACGCCGTAGGTGAAGCGGGCCTTCTGCTTCTCCTGCAGCTGGTTGCGGTACTCGCTCTCCTTGATCCGCGCGCGGCCGTGCTGGCCGGGAGGATAGGGGCGCTTCTCGAACGCGGCGTCGCCGCCGACCAGGTCGACGCCGAGGCGGCGGGACTTCTTGGTGAGAGGTCCGGTGTAACGGGCCATGGTTCAAAGACTCCTTCGCTGCAAATCCGGGCTCAGACGCGGCGGCGCTTGGGCGGGCGGCAGCCGTTGTGCGGGGCGGGGGTCACGTCCTGGATGGTGCCGACCTCGAGGCCGATCGCACCCAGCGAGCGGATCGCCGTCTCGCGACCCGAACCCGGGCCCTTGACGAAGACGTCGATCTTCTTCATGCCGTGCTCCATCGCCCGACGGCCGGCGGCCTCGGCGGCCATCTGAGCGGCGTACGGGGTGGACTTGCGGGAGCCCTTGAAGCCGACGGTGCCGGCAGAGGCCCACGAGATCACGGCCCCGGTGGGGTCGGTGATCGTGACGATCGTGTTGTTGAACGTGCTCTTGATGTGGGCCTCGCCCTGAGCGACGTTCTTCTTCTCCTTGCGGCGGACCTTCTTGGCGCCCGCGCGAGCCTTGGGAGGCATGCGTTATCTCCTTGGGAAAGCTGGTCGTGAGGCAGTGTCGAGCCGGCGGCTCAGATCACTTGGCCTTCTTCTTGCCGGCAACCGTGCGCTTGGGGCCCTTGCGGGTGCGCGCGTTGGTCTTGGTGCGCTGACCGCGGACCGGAAGGCCCATGCGGTGGCGGCGACCCTGGTAGCTGCCGATCTCGATCTTGCGACGGATGTCGGCCTGGACCTCACGACGGAGGTCACCCTCGATCTTGAAGTTGGCTTCGATCTCGTCACGGAGCTTGACCAGCTCCTCGTCGCCCAGCTCGTGGACGCGGAGGTCGGGGCTGACCCCGGTGGCGGCCAGCAGCTGCTGGGCGCGGGTACGGCCGATGCCGTAGATGTAGGTAAGAGCGATCTCGATGCGCTTGTCGCGCGGAAGGTCGACTCCGACGAGGCGTGCCATGTCTGGCTGTCTCCTTGCGGTTCACGGTGGTGTGGTCGTGATGCGTCCGGGACGTCTGGTCCCAGCTCCGGCCATCCGTTCCGGAGGTGGTTCGCCGCGGGTGGTGCTGCGGCTAAGCGATCACGTGGTGTGGTGTTCAGTTGTGGTGGTGCTGTTGGGCTTCGGGTTGATCAACCTTCTGCCCGGTCCCGGCGGTGTTCATCTCGCCAGGGCCTGCGGTGCTTCGCTCCGGCACACCTCGCTGGCGCTCGGCGTACCTCCGCTGCGCTCCTCAGCCCTGCCGTTGCTTGTGGCGCGGGTTCTCGCAGATCACCATGACGCGGCCGTGGCGACGGATCACCTTGCACTTGTCACAGATCGGCTTGACGCTCGGGTTGACCTTCATGTCAGCCCTTTCTTGCTAGTGGCGGGAAGTGAGCCGGGCGGCTCACTTATAGCGGTAGACGATCCGGCCGCGGGAGAGGTCGTACGGCGAGAGCTCCACCACCACGCGGTCCTCGGGGAGAATCCGGATGTAGTGCTGGCGCATCTTGCCGCTGATGTGAGCGAGGACCTTGTGGCCGTTGCTCAGCTCGACACGGAACATGGCGTTGGGAAGGGCCTCCACGACGGAGCCCTCCATCTCGATGACGCCTTCCTTCTTGGCCATGTCTCACAATCTGCTCGGGAACGGGTTGCCTACCGGTGGCCCGGGAACCTCCGGCGCCGCACGCGCGACAGCCGGTGGACCTCGTCGGGTCGTGCACCACACACGAAACCCACGTTGGACCGACACGCCAGTCTATAGGCGGCCGGTTCCGAACTCCCAATCCGCGAGTCAGCCCGCCAGCAGGGTCAGCGTCTGCTCCCGCGCCGGCGCGGTGCGCGGGTCGGCGCCCGCCGCGGCGCCGCCGACCGGGTTGACCATCACCTCGTCGACGGCGTACGACGCCGCGAGCGACCCGATCTCCGCGCGGGCCGCGGCCGGGTCGCCGATCACCCACCGCCGGCGCATGGCGTCGACCAGGCTGCGATGGGCCTCGGGGAGGCCCTCGGCGACGACCTTCTCCGCCTCCTCGACCAGCAGCTGCGGCGCGAGCGGCTGGCCGGTGCGCAGCGCGACCATCTGGAGCAGCTGTGGGAGCGCCTGCCGCTCGGCCTCCTCCGCGGTCGGCGCGACCGACGCGTTCACGGTGAGGAAGGTGCGCGGCTCCGCCAGCTCCGGCGACGGCTGGAACGAGGAGCGGTAGAGCTCGATCGCCTCCTGGGTGCCGGACCCGGAGAAGTGGTGGGCGAAGACGTAGGGCATCCCCTTCTCCGCCGCGAGTCGCGCGGAGTAGTCCGAGGAGCCGAGCAGCCAGATCTCGGGCACCGAGCGCGCGGCCGGCGTGGCCTTGAGGACGTGCGTGCTCCCCCGCAGGGCCAGCCCGACGCCGCCCGGCTCCATCATCGCCAGCACGTTGTCGACGTACTCCGGGAAGCGGGACACCGCCTCGTCGCTGACGCCGCCGGCGCCGTGGCGCAGCGCCCAGCTGGTGACCGGGTCGGTGCCGGGTGCCCGGCCGATGCCGAGGTCGATCCGCCCGGGGAACGCCGCCTCCAGGAGCGCGAACTGCTCCGCCACCACCAGCGGCGCGTGGTTGGGCAGCATCACCCCGCCCGAGCCGACCCGGATCCGCTCCGTCGCTCCCGCCACGAGCCCGATCAGCACCGGCGGGTTGGTCGCCGCCACGGCCGGCATGTTGTGGTGCTCGGCCAGCCAGTAGCGGCGGTAGCCGAGCCGGTCGGCCGTGCGGGCGAGGTCGAGCGAGGCGGCGACCGCGTCGGAGGTGGTCTGGTCGGTGCGCACCGGGACGAGGTCGAGGACGGAGAGGGCGAGGGAGGTCATCCCTGGTCCAAGGCCGCAGCAGGCCCTGGCATTCCCTCAGTCGTCGGCGGTGGCGCTGCGCCGGACGAGCAGCAGCCCCACGGCGAACGCCGCGAGGCACAGCACGCCGAGGACGAAGAGGTCCATCAGGTAGTGGAACCCGCCGCCCAGCGCGATCCAGTCCTCCTTGTCGGTGCCCTGCGTCTCGCGCACCAGGTCCATCGCGGAGGCCGAGGCGGCGTAGGCCCACCGCGACGGCGAGAGCCAGGCGACCTGCTCGAGCACCGGCCGGCCGGCGATCTCGAAGAGCGCGCCGGACAGCACCAGCTGGAGCATCACCAGGCCGACCAGCGCCGGCATCGTCTGCTCGGTGCTGGTGACGAGGGCGGACAGCGCCAGGCCGACCACCACCATCGTGAAGGCCAGGGCTGCGATGGCGACCGCGACCCGGACGGTGCCGAGGTCGCCGTCGGCGCCGGGCAGGCCGACGGTGGCCAGGAACGTCACCACGAGGCCCTGCACGAAGGCGGCGGTGCCCAGGACGAGCACCTTGCTGGTGAAGTAGACGCCGGGGGACAGCCCCACGGCGTACTCCCGCCGGAAGATCGGCCGCTCCCCCACCAGCTCGCGGATCGCGAGCGCCGTGCCCATCAGGCAGGCCGCGACGATCAGCACGATCAGCCGCTGCGACGCCTCCCCGGTCGCGAAGTTCTCCACGACCGTGCCGTCGGGCAGGGTCGTCTCGCGGCGGGACTCGTCGAGGGACAGCCCGTTGCTGCCGGGCACCAGACGGCTCAGGCCACCGAGGACCAGCGGCAGGAGGAGCAGCATGCCGAGCAGCAGCCTGTCGGCGAGCACCACGGCGAGGTTGCGCTTGACCAGCGTCGAGAGCTGGCGGCCCACCGACTGCCGCGGCGGCGCCGGTACGGCGGCCGCGTGGGAGTGCCGCGCGACCGACGAGGTGTCCACCGAGTGCTGCGGCACAGGGATCCGCTGCCACAGGTCGGGCTCGTCGAGCAGGTCGAAGACCTCGGGGTAGCTGGCCTTGCCGAAGTGGGCGAGGACGCCGCTCGGCGGGCCGAAGTAGGCGATCCGGCCGCCCGGAGCCAGCACCAGCACGTTGTCGCAGACGTCGAGCGCGAGCACCGAGTGGGTGACCACCATGACGACGCGGCCGTCGTCGGCGAGACCGCGCAGCTGCTTCATGACCTCGAGGTCCAGGCCCGGGTCGAGGCCGGAGGTGGGCTCGTCGAGGAAGAGCAGCGGCGGCGCGGTCAGCAGCTCGGTGGCGATCGACACCCGCTTGCGCTGGCCGCCGGAGAGCTGCGTGCCGATCCGGTTGTCGAGCCGCTCCCCGAGCTGGAGTTGGTGGGCCACGTGGTGCACCCGCGCATCCCACTCCTGCGCGGTGGTGTCGGGCGGCAGCCGCAGCTGGGCGGCGAACCGCAGGCCCTGCCTCACCTTCAGCTGCGGGTGCAGGATGTCCTGCTGCGGCACCAGGCCGATCTGGAAGCGCAGCTGGTCGTAGTGCTGGTAGAGGTCGTGGCCCTGCCAGATGACGCGGCCGTGGCTCGCCGGCCGCAGCCCGGTCAGCGCACCCAGCAGCGTCGACTTCCCGGCGCCCGACGGGCCGATGACGGCGGTCAGGCTGCGCGGGGCGAGCTGGAAGGAGACGTTCTCGATCAGCCGCTTGCCGCCCGCCACGACCTGGGTCAGGCCGTCGGCGTACAGCGTGAACTCGTGGGTCGTCGCCGAGGCCACGAGCTGCTGGCCGTCCCAGCGGAAGGTCTGGTTGCCGAAGATCACCTCCGCGCCCACCGGCAGCGCGGTCGCGCCGTCGAGGCGGCGCCCGTCGACGAACGTCCCGTTGAACGAGCCGAGGTCGTGCAGCACCGCCGGGTTGCCCGCCGCCGGCGGCTCGAGGCGCGCGTGGTGCCGGCTCACGAGCGGGTCGTCGAGCACGATGTCGTTGGCGTGGTCGCGCCCGATGGTCAGCGTCCGGCCGGCCTGCACCTGCTGGGGCAGCACGATGGAGTGGCCGTGGGGCAGCTGGCCGGGCGGCACCACGCCGGCCGGCCGCCAGGCGTCCTGGGCGTCGGCCCCGGCGGGCAGCTGGGGTGGCGGGAGCTGCTTCCAGAACTCGCCGGCCGGGGAAGGCTTGGGAGGTTGAGGGGCCGGCTGCGGCTGCTGGGAAGCCTGCTGGGACGCCTGCGGGGGCACCGGGCGCGAGGAGGAGCCCTGCTGGGCCGGCGGCTGGTACGGCGGTGGTGCGGGCTGCCGGGCGGCGACCACGCTCACCACGACCGGCTCGCCGACCGGACCCCCGAGATGGAGGCTCACCGGCCCGCCGGTCAGCGGGAGCCGGGTGATCCGCTGGCCGGCGACGTAGGTGCCGTTGCTGCTGGCGTCGACGACCACCCAGCCGCCGTCCTCGACCTGGAGGAACGCGTGGTGGCGGGAGGCCCGGGCGTCGGCGACCGGCACGTCGCAGTCCAGCTCCCTGCCGATGACCACCCGCGGGCCGTCGAAGGTCCGGGTGTTCCCGGCCCACTGCACCTGGATGCGGTCCACGGGTTCCTCGTCGATGGTTCGGGGAGCAGCCTGACGTCACCGAACCCTAGTGGATCGCCGGCCCGGCGGGCGCCAGTCCGACGAGGGCCGGCCCGGGCGCCCGGCGGGCGCTGGCGCTCAGCGCCAGTCGGGGCCGGGAGTGTCGTCGGGCTCGGCGATCGCCGACTCCTCGACCTCCTCGGGCACGTGCGCCTTCGCGCCCTTGCTCGACCGCCACAGGCTCGCCACCGCGGTGACGACCAGCGTGACGATGATGACCGCGAGGCTGAACAGCGAGGAGATCTCCGGCGCCGCCGAGACGTGCTCGCCGTCGTTGATGAACGACAGCTCGTTGACGTGCAGCGCGTGCAGGAACAGCTTCACGCCGATGAAGGCCAGGATGAACGCGAGGCCCAGCGAGAGGTAGACGAGCTTCTTCAGCAGCCCTCCGAGGAGGAAGTACAGCTGGCGCAGGCCCATCAGCGCGAACACGTTGGCCGTGAAGACCAGGTAGGGCTCCTGGGTGATGCCGAAGATCGCGGGGATCGAGTCCAGCGCGAAGAGGATGTCGGTGACGCCGAGCGCGATGATCACGATCACCATCGGCGAGACGAAGCGGACGCCGTTCTCGTGGTACCAGAGCTTCAGGCCGTGGTAGGCCTCGCCGACCCGCATGTGCCGCCGGGCGAACGTGACGACGGCGTTGTCCTCGGGGTGCTCGTCCTCGTGGCTGCCGTAGGACTTCACGAGCTTCACGGCCGTGTAGACCAGGAACGCGCCGAAGATGTAGAAGACCCAGCTGAAGTTCTCGATCAGCGCGTAGCCGAGGGCGATGAAGATGCCGCGGAAGATCAGCGCCAGGACGATGCCGACGAGCAGCGCCTCCTGCTGGTACTTCCGGGGCACCTTGAGGGCCGCCATCAGCACGATGAAGACGAAGAGGTTGTCGATCGACAGCGAGTACTCCGTCAGCCAGCCGGTGTAGAACTCCACGCCGTACGACGTGCCGTGGTGGAGCAGGACGAAGAGGCCGAACGCCAGGGCGGCGCCGACGTAGAAGCAGAGCGCGATGGCGCACTCCTTCATCGTCGGCTCGTGCGGGTCGCGCGCGATGACGATGACGTCGAACAGCAGCACGCCGATGGTCGCCGCGATGGTGATGGCCCATTCGAGGGTGGTCACGTCCACAGGGCAAAGCCTTTCAGTGGGGTCCTGGAGGAGCGGTCGGATGATCGCCCGAGGTCTCTTCCGCCGCCGTCCGCACCGGGCCGGCGACCTGCGGGACCGGACCGGACGTCAGCGTCCGGTCGTGGTGACGATCCCGCAGCGAAGGAGTACTCCCCTCTGGTGCCTGCATCCTTCCACGTGGCGCAGCGCCGTCCCAATCCGGTCTCAGGGCAGGCCGGTGACCCGGGCCATGGTCGCCAGCTTGGCGCCGGTCTCGCGGACCTCCGCCGCCGGGTCCGAGCCGGCGACGATCCCGGCGCCCGCGAACAGCCGCAGCCGGGAGCCGTCGATGACGGCGGCCCGGATGGTGACCGCGAACTCGCCGTCCCCGGACGCGTCGACCCAGCCGACACAGCCGGCGAAGTAGGCGCGCAGGTCGCCCTCGAGGTCGGCGATCACCTCGTTGGCGGCGGCCGTGGGGACCCCGCCGACGGCGGGGGTCGGGTGGAGCAGCTGGGCCAGGCGGAGCGCGGTGAGACCGGTCTCGCCCGCGGCGAGCCGGGCGCGGATCGGCGAGGCCAGGTGCCACACCGTGTCGGTGGCGAGCAGCTCGGGAGTCGCGGGATGCTCCACCTCGACGCACACCTGCTTGAGCGCGTGCACGATGGCGTCCACGACGAACGCGTGCTCGGCGAGGTCCTTCGCCGAGCGGCGCAGGGCGTCGGCGCGGCGGGCGTCCTCGTCGGCGTCGTCGGAGCGGGGCGACGAGCCGGCCAGCGGCGTGCAGGTGATCTGGTCGCCGCGCCGCCGCACCAGCAGCTCCGGGCTGGCTCCGAGGAGGACCGGTCCGTCGTCGTCGGGCTGACCCTCGCCCGGCGGGAGCGGCACGCTGAAGACGTAGCGCCCCGGGCGGGTCGCCAGCAGCCGGTCGATGACCTCGGCCGGCGCCAGCGGCGGCTCGCTCACCACGTCGAGACACCGCCCGAGCACCACCTTGCGGATCGTGCCGTCCTCGATCCGGGCGAGGGCGGTCTCGACCATCGCGGCGTAGTCGGCGGCGGTCGGGAACTCGGTGACGTGGTAGCGGCGGTCGGTCGCGTCGCCGGAGTCGGCGGGCCGCTCCAGCGCGTGCTCGGAGCCGACGACCTGGTGCGCCAGCCCGGGCGCCCCCGGCGCGAACGAGAGGGCCACCAGGGCCCGCTCCCCCGGGCCCAGCGCGCCCACAACGTCCTCGGCCCAGGCCGGGTCGGCACCGTCGGGGGTCTCCCAGGTGCGGAGCACCTGGCTGGCGACGTACGCCTCCTTGCCGGAGGCGAAGAGCAGCGGCCGGGCCGCCAGGGCTGCCGGGGTGATCGGGTCCCGCGCCATGCGCACCAGCCTAGTCCTCGCCGCCGTACGGCACCCCGAGCTGCTCCAGGCGGGCCCGGCCTCCGTCCTCGGCGGTGAGGACCCACGCGCCGTCGGCGGTCAGCGCGAAGGTGTGCTCGAAGTGCGCGCCCCACGAGCCGTCGGCGCTCACCACCGTCCACTCGTCCGCGGCCACCCGGGTCTCCCCGCTGCCGAGGGTGACCATCGGCTCGACCGCGAGCGCCAGGCCGGGCCGCAGCCGGGGCCCGCGACCGGGCCGGCCGTAGTTGGGCACGTCGGGGTCCATGTGCAGCGCGGTGCCGATGCCGTGCCCGGTGTAGCCGTCCACGATCCCCCACGCCCGGTCACCGGCCTGGCTGTCGAGGTAGGACTCGATGGCGTGTGAGATGTCGCCGACCCGCGCCCCGATCCGGGCGGCGGCCAGCCCGCGCCACAGGGCCTCCTCGGTGACGCGCAGCAGCTCGGCGACCTCCGCCCGCACCGCACCGACCGGCACTGTGATCGCGGCGTCGCCGTGCCAGCCGTCGACGACCGCGCCGCAGTCGATCGACACCACGTCGCCCTCGGCGAGCACCCTAGAGCCGGGAATGCCGTGGATCACCTCGTCGTCGACGGACACGCAGATCGTGGCGGGGAACGGCGGCTCGCCGTAGCCGAGGAAGGACGGCACGCCGCCCTGGTCGCGGATGCTCTGCTCCGCCAGCCGGTCCAGCTCCGCGGTCGTCACACCCGGACGCACCGCGGTGCGCAGCCGCTCGAGGGTGCGGCCCACCACGAGCCCCGCCGTGCGCATGGCGCGCACCTGCTCCGGGCTCTTGACCTCGAGCCGATGGCCGCCGAACAAGCCGCTGACCTGGCGGCCGTCAGGACTGCGGGACGGCGTCGAGGGCGGCGAAGATCCGCTGCTGCACCTCGTCGATCTCACCCATGCCGTCGACCTCGACGACGAGCCCGCGGGCGTCGTACACCTTGATCAGCGGCTCGGTCTCCTCGGCGTAGACCTCCAGGCGACGGCGGATGACGTCCTCGGTGTCGTCGGCGCGGCCCTCGGTCTCGGCACGCTTCAGGAGCCGTCCGACCACGGCCTCCTTGTCGACGGTGAGGACCAGCACCGCGTCGATCCGGTGACCGGTGTTGGCCACCATGTCGTCGAGCTCCTCGACCTGCGCGAGGGTCCGGGGATAGCCGTCGAGGAGGAAGCCCGGCTGGGCGTCGGGCTCCGCGAGCCGGTTGCGCACCATGTCGTTGGTGACCTCGTCGGGGACGTACTCCCCGGCGTCCATGTAGCGCTTGGCCTCGACGCCCAGCGGCGTGCCCTCGGCGACGTTGGCTCGGAAGATGTCACCGGTCGAGATCGCCGGGATGCCGAAGTGGTCGGCGACCGCCTTGGCCTGGGTGCCCTTGCCAGCTCCCGGAGGGCCCATGATGAGAAGACGCATTGCGCTACCGCAGGAATCCTTCGTAGTTGCGCTGCTGGAGCTGGCTCTCGATCTGCTTCACCGTGTCGAGCGCGACGCCCACCATGATCAGGATGGACGTGCCGCCGAACGGGAAGTTCTGGTTGGCCTCGATCAGCACGAACGCGATCAGCGGCACGAGCGAGATCACACCGAGGTAGAGAGCGCCCGGCAGCGTGATGCGGGACAGGACGTAGGACAGGTAGTCCTGGGTCGGCTTGCCCGCCCGGATCCCGGGGATGAAGCCGCCGTACTTCTTCATGTTGTCGGACACCTCTTGCGGGTTGAAGGTGATCGACACGTAGAAGTAGGTGAAGAAGATGATCAGCGCGAAGTACGTCGCCATGTGCAGCGGGTGGCCCTGGTCGACGAGGTACTCGTTGACCCAGCGGATCACCCGGTTGGGGTCGTTCTGGTTGAACTGCACCGCCATCGCCGGCAGGTAGAGCAGCGACGAGGCGAAGATGACCGGGATGATGCCGGCCTGGTTGACCTTCAGCGGGATGTAGGTCGAGCTGCCGCCGAACATCTTGCGGCCGACCATCCGGCGCGCGTACTGCACGGGGATCCGGCGCTGGGCCTGCTCGATGAAGATGACGGCCGCGACGATCACCAGACCGATGGCAACCACGATGGCGAACGTCCACCAGCCCTGCTTGATCCGGACCTCCCACAGCGCCGCCGGGAACGTCGCGACGACCTGGGTGAAGATCAGGATCGACATGCCGTTGCCGATGCCGCGCTCGGTGATCAGCTCACCGAGCCACATGATCACCGCGGTGCCCGCGGTCATCGTGACCACGAGGATCAGGAAGGTCTTGGTGTCGTCGCTGTGCAGCAGTGGCTCGTTGCAACCCTGCAGCAGGTTGCCGGTGCGGGCCAGGGCGACGATGCCGGTCGCCTGCAGGACGGCGAGGCCGAGCGTGAGGTACCGGGTGTACTGGGTGATCTTGGTCTGCCCGGCCTGGCCCTCCTTCTTGAGGGCCTCCAGCCGCGGGATCACCACGACCAGCAGCTGCAGGATGATGCTCGCGGTGATGTAGGGCATGATCCCCAGCGCGAACACGGTCAGCTGCAGCAGCGCGCCACCGGAGAAGAGGTTGACCAGGCTGTACAGGTCGGCGTTCTCGCCGTCGCGGGCGATGTCCAGGCAGCGCTCCACGTTGGAGACGTGCACGCCGGGGGCGGGGATCTGCGAGCCGGCCCGGAAGATGACGATGATCATCAGGACGAACAGCAGCTTGCGCCGCAGGTCCGGAGTCCGGAAGGCGTTCGCGAACGCGCTGAGCACTCAGATCCTCTTTCCTACTGATGGCCGCACACACGGGGCTCCGCCCCGTGGCCCCCCGTCGCGGGCGGGTCCGTCCGGACATTGGATGTTACCGGCCAGCGGCCGCCGGAAGCCTAACAGGCGCTCCCTCACCGACGGTGACGAAGTGCTCGGAGCAGTGAGGGGCGCGGCCGCCGGCTGCTGCCGGCCGCCGCGCCCCTCCCCTCAGGCACTCACAGGACCGTGACGGTCCCGCCGGCGCCCTCGATCTTCTCCTTGGCAGACGCCGAGAACGCGTTCGCGCTCACCGCGACCTTGACCGTGATCTCACCCTGGCCGAGCACCTTGACCGGCTCGCCCTTGCGCACGGCGCCGCGGGCGACGAGCGTCTCCGGGGTGACGTCGCCACCCTCGGGGAACAGCGCGCTGATCCGGTCGAGGTTGACGACCTGGTAGGTCACCTTGAACGGGTTGCGGAAGCCCTTGAGCTTCGGCAGCCGCATGTGCACCGGCATCTGGCCACCCTCGAACGCGGCGGGCACCTGGTAGCGGGCCTTGGTGCCCTTGGTGCCACGACCGGCGGTCTTGCCCTTGGAGCCCTCACCGCGACCCACGCGGGTCTTGGCGGTCTTGGCGCCCGGGGCGGGGCGCAGGTGGTGGAGCTTCAGCGTCATTGTCACTCGCCTCCGACGACCTCGACCGTCACCAGGTGACGGACGGTGTGGACCATGCCCCGGATCTCGGGACGGTCCTCCTTGATCACGACGTCGCCGATCCGCTTGAGGCCGAGGCTGCGCAGGGTCTCGCGCTGGTTGGCCTTCGCGCCGATCTTCGACTTGGTCTGCTGCACCTTCAGCTGCGCCATCAGACGGACACCGCCTCGGAGCCGCTCTTGGCAGCGGTCGCAGCGGCCTCGCCCTCGGCCTTGGCCTTGAGCAGCGCCGCCGGGGCGACGTGCTCGACCGGCAGACCGCGACGGGCGGCCACCGACTCGGGCTGCTCCAGCATCTGGAGCGCCGCGACGGTCGCGTGCACGATGTTGATCTGGTTGGACGAGCCCAGCGACTTGCTGAGCACGTCGTGGATGCCGGCGCACTCCAGCACGGCGCGCACCGGACCACCGGCGATCACACCGGTACCGGGCGCGGCCGGGCGCAGGAACACCACGCCGGCGGCCTTCTCGCCCTGGACGGGGTGCGGGATGGTGCCCTGGACGCGCGGGACGCGGAAGAAGTTCTTCTTCGCCTCCTCGACGCCCTTGGCGATCGCCGCCGGCACCTCCTTGGCCTTGCCGTAGCCGACGCCGACCAGGCCGTCGCCGTCACCGACGACCACGAGGGCGGTGAAGCTGAAGCGACGACCGCCCTTCACGACCTTGGCGACGCGGTTGATGGCGACGACGCGCTCGACGTACTGGTTCTTGTCGGCGCCGCCGCGGCGGTCGTCACGACCGCGCTGGCCGCGGTCGCCGCCCGAACGCTGTCCGCGCTGGGGTCCGCTCATGATCTCTCCTCAGTCCTGTTCGCGTCTCAGAAGGTCAGGCCGCCCTCGCGGGCGCCATCAGCCAGGGCCGCGATGCGACCGTGATACTTGTTGCCGGACCGGTCGAAGACGACCGACTCCACGCCGTTCTCCTTGGCGCGGGCGGCGACGAGCTCGCCGACCTTCTTGGCCTTGGCGGTCTTGTCGCCCTCGAACGAGCGGAGCTCGCCCTCGAGGGTCGAGGCCGACACCAGGGTCTTGCCGACCAGGTCGTCGACGACCTGGGCGGTGATGTGCTTCGACGACCGGGTGACCACCAGGCGCGGGCGCTCGGCGGTGCCGGAGATCTTCTTGCGCCCGCGGACCTGGCGACGCAGCTTGGACTGCGCCCGGGCCGAGAGGTTGCGCTTGTGCTTGAGCGTGATCGCCATGGTCACTTACCAGCCTTTCCGACCTTGCGGCGGACGTGCTCGCCGGCGTACCGGACGCCCTTGCCCTTGTAGGGCTCGGGCTTGCGGAGCTTGCGGATGTTGGCGGCGACCTCGCCGACCAGCTGCTTGTCGATGCCCTGGACGCCCAGCTTGGTGGGGCCCTCCACGGCGAAGGTGATGCCCTCCGGCGCGTCGAAGATGATCGGGTGCGAGTAGCCGAGCTGGAACTCCAGCTGCGTGGGGCCCTTGGACAGGACCCGGTAGCCGACGCCCACGATCTCGAGCTTCTTCTCGTAGCCGTCGGTGACGCCGACGACCATGTTGTTGATCAGCGTCCGGGACAGGCCGTGGAGCGACTTGGACACCCGCTCGTCGTCGGGGCGCTTGACGTCCAAGACAACAGAGCCGCCCTCTTCGTTTCGCTCGACGGTGATCGGGGGGACGACGGTGTGGCTGAGGGTGCCCTTGGGCCCCTTGACCGTGACGGTGGCTCCGTCGATCTGGACGTCGACGCCCGCGGGGACCGGGACGGGGAGCTTGCCGATGCGCGACATTCTTCTCTCTCCTTCCCTTGTCACCAGACGTAGGCGAGGACTTCCCCACCCACGCCCTTCTGGTTGGCCTGACGGTCGGTCAGCAGACCCTGGCTCGTCGAGATGATCGCGACGCCGAGGCCGCCGAGCACCTTCGGCAGACCGGTGTGCTTGGCGTAGACGCGCAGGCCCGGCTTGCTGATGCGGCGGACGCCGGCGATCGAGCGCTCGCGGTTGCGGCCGTACTTGAGCGTGATGGTCAGCAGCTTGCCGACGCCGTTCTCGTTGTCGGCCACGCTGTAGGAGGTGATGTAGCCCTCCTGCTTGAGGATCTCCGCGACGCCTTCCTTCAGCTTGCTGTAGGGCATGGTCACCGCGTCGTGGTACGCCTGGTTGGCGTTGCGCAGACGTGTCAGCATGTCTGCGATCGGGTCAGTCATCGTCATGATGTGTTTCCTTCTGCTGTGGTTTCCGGCCGCTCACCGGCGAACGGACCTTCAGCGGTTGTCACTTGTGGTTGAGGGCCTGGGTCACCAGGAGGACTTGGTGACGCCGGGCAGCTCGCCGCGGTGCGCCATCTCCCGCAGGCAGATCCGGCACAGGCCGAACTTGCGGTAGACCGCCTTCGGGCGACCGCACCGCTGGCAGCGGGTGTAGCCACGGACTGCGAACTTGGGCTTGCGGGCGGCCTTGACCCTGAGCGCTGTCTTCGCCATGTGTGTTCTCCTTACCGCTCCGCGAACGGGAAGCCGAGCTGCTTCAGCAGCGCGCGTCCCTGCTCGTCGTTGGTCGCCGTGGTGACGATGGTGATGTCCATGCCCCGCTGCCGGTCGACCTTGTCCTGGTCGATCTCGTGGAACATGACCTGCTCGGTCAGACCGAAGGTGTAGTTGCCGCGGCCGTCGAACTGCCGCGGCGAGAGGCCGCGGAAGTCGCGGATCCGGGGCAGCGCCAGCGACAGCAGCCGGTCGAGGAACTCCCACATCCGGTCGCCGCGGAGGGTGACGTGCGCGCCGATCGGCATACCCTCACGCAGCTTGAACTGGGCGATCGACTTGCGGGCCTTGGTCACGGCCGGCTTCTGGCCGGTGATCGCGGTGAGGTCGCGGATCGCGCCCTCGATCAGCTTGGAGTCGCGAGCCGCCTCGCCGACGCCCATGTTGACCACGATCTTGGTCAGGCCGGGGACCTGCATGACGTTGGCGATCTCGAACTCGGACCTCAGCGCCGGGAGGATCTCCTCGCGGTACTTCGTCTTGAGCCGGGGGGTGACCTTCTCGGCCACGTCTACGGTGCTCTCGGACACTTCTAGATCTCCTTCCCGGTCTTGCGGGAGATGCGGACGCTGCGCGTCGAGGAGTACTCGGAGCCGTCGGGGCGACGCTTGGTCACCTCGACCCGCTTGTGACCGACCTTGGTCACGCCGTCACCCTCGACCAGCATCACGTTGGACACGTGGATCGGGGCCTCGGTCGTGATGATCCCGCCGGTGTTGCCGGCGCGACCGCCCTGGTCGACGACCTTGGTGTGCTTCTTGATGCGGTTGACGCCCTCGACGATCACCCGCTGCTCCTCGCGGAGCACCTTGATGATCTTGCCCTCGGCGCCCTTGTCCTTGCCGGCGATGACCTTGACGGTGTCGCCCTTCTTCACGTGCAGGTTGGGCTTCTTGCGCCCCTGCTCGGACTTCTTCTGGGCAGCCATCACAGCACCTCCGGCGCGAGCGAGATGATCTTCATGAACTTCTTCTCGCGCAGCTCGCGGCCGACGGGGCCGAAGATGCGCGTGCCGCGCGGCTCGCCGTCGTTCTTCAGGATCACGGCGGCGTTCTCGTCGAACCGGATGTAGGAGCCGTCCGGCCGGCGGCGCTCCTTGACGGTGCGCACGACGACGGCCTTGACGACGTCACCCTTCTTGACGTTGCCGCCGGGGATGGCGTCCTTCACGGTGGCGACGATGACGTCCCCGATCCCGGCGTAGCGGCGACCGGAGCCGCCGAGCACGCGGATGCAGAGGATCTCCTTCGCCCCGGTGTTGTCGGCGACCTTGAGTCGCGACTCCTGCTGAATCATCAGTTTCTCCTGGTTGTCGTGCCGGTTCTCGCCAGCTCAGCCGATCTGCGGCTGACGAGCCTGGCCGAACTTCGAATGAACTACTTCGCGCGCTCGAGGATCTCCACCACGCGCCAGCGCTTGGTGGCCGACAGCGGGCGGGTCTCCATGATGAGGACACGGTCGCCGACGCCGCAGTCGTTGTTCTCGTCGTGCGCCTTCAGGCGGGTGTTGCGCCGCATGACCTTGCCGTAGAGGGCGTGCTTGACGCGGTCCTCGACGGACACGACCACGGTCTTGTCCATCTTGTCGCTGACCACGAGCCCCTCGCGGGTCTTGCGGGTGTTGCGCTCGACCTTCGCCTCAGTCTGCTCGGCCATCACTTCTCACTCTCCTCGGCGCCCGGGGCCGTACGGATCCCGAGCTCGCGCTCACGGACCACGGTGTAGATCCGGGCGATGTCCTTCTTGACCGTGCGGAGCCGGCCGTGGCTCTCCAGCTGGCCGGTGGCCGCCTGGAACCGCAGGTTGAACAGCTCCTCCTTGGCCTCGCGCAGCTTGGCCTCGAGGTCGACGTCGTTCAGCTCATCCAGTTCGTGAGCGCGCGTGGCGTTGGCCATCAGAACTCACCGGCCTCTCGGGTGATGAAGCGGCACTTCATGGGCAGCTTGTGGATGGCTCGGCGCATCGCCTCGCGGGCGACGTCCTCCGGCACACCGGACAGCTCGAACATGACGCGACCGGGCTTGACGTTGGCGACCCACCACTCCGGCGAGCCCTTGCCCGAGCCCATCCGGGTCTCGGCCGGCTTCTTGGTCAGCGGGCGGTCGGGGTAGATGTTGATCCACACCTTCCCGCCACGCTTGATGTGCCGGGTCATGGCGATACGGGCCGACTCGATCTGCCGGTTGGTCACGTAGTGACCCTCGATCGCCTGGATCCCGAACTCACCGAACGCGAGCGTGGTGCCACCCTTGGCAGCACCCCGACGCTTCGGGTGGTGCTGCTTGCGGTGCTTGACGCGACGCGGCATCAACATGGCTCAGCCCTCCTGGGTCTCTGCCGGAGTGGTGGCCTGCGCCGTGTCGCCGCCGGCCGGAGCCTCGGTGACAGCAGGCGCGTCGGCACCACGGTCGGCGCGGGTCGGACGGTCACCGCGCGAACCGCGCGTGGGACGGTCACCGCCACGGCTGGGACGACCGCCGCGGCCGGGGACACCGGCGCGGGCAGCGGCCTGGGCCTGCCGCTCGGCCCGGGTGCCGGCGACCTCGCCCTTGTAGATCCAGACCTTCACGCCGATCCGGCCGAAGGTCGTGCGGGCCTCGTAGAAGCCGTAGTCGATGTCGGCACGGAGGGTGTGCAGCGGGACGCGACCCTCGCGGTAGAACTCGGTGCGCGACATCTCGGCGCCGTTGAGGCGGCCCGAGCACTGGATCCGGATGCCCTTGGCTCCGGAGCGCATCGAGGTCTGCATCGCCTTGCGCATGGCGCGCCGGAACTGCACCCGGCCCGAGAGCTGCTCGGCGACGCCCTGGGCGACCAGCTGCGCGTCGATCTCGGGGTTCTTGACCTCGAGGATGTTCAGCTGGACCTGCTTGCCCGTCAGCTTCTCGAGCTCGCTGCGGATGCGGTCGGCCTCGGCGCCACGCCGGCCGATCACGATGCCCGGCCGGGCGGTGTGGATGTCGACGCGGACCCGGTCGCGGGTGCGCTCGATCTCCACCTTGGCGATGCCGGCCCGCTCCATGCCCTTGCTGAGCAGCTTGCGGATCGCGACGTCCTCGCCGACGTAGGACTTGTACAGCTTGTCGGCGTACCAACGCGACTTGTGGTCGGTCGAGATGCCGAGACGGAAGCCGTTCGGGTTGATCTTCTGACCCATTACTTGGCCTTCCTGTTCTTCGCGGCGGCGTCGACGACGTCGGCCGGCTGGACCGCGATGGTGATGTGGCTGGTGCGCTTGTTGATCCGGGTTGCCCGGCCCTGCGCACGCGGACGCCACCGCTTCATCGTGGGGCCCTCGTCGACCCGCGCGACGGAGACCACGAGGTCGCCTGCGGACAGGCCCTCGGTGGTCTCGGCGTTCGCCACGGCGCTCTCGACGACCTTGTAGACGGTCTGCGCGGCGGACTGCGGGGCGAACTGCAGCAGCGTCAGCGCCTCGCCCACGGGCAGGCCGCGGACCAGGTCGACGACGCGGCGCGCCTTCATCGGGGTGATCCGCTGGAAGCGGGCACTCGCGAAGGCGCCGGGGGCGTCACCCAGCAGCGACTCGCGGCGGGCGCTGGTGCGCCGGCGGTCAGTGGTGGTCATCGACGACGTCCCTTCCGGTCTTCCTTCACGTGCCCGCGGTAGGTGCGGGTCGGGGCGAACTCGCCCAGCTTGTGGCCCACCATCGAGTCGGAGATGAACACCGGCACGTGCTTGCGACCGTCGTGGACGGCGATCGTGTGGCCGATCATCGCCGGGACGATCATCGAGCGGCGCGACCAGGTCTTGATGACGTTGTGCGTGCCCTTGTCGTTCTCGGCGTCCACCTTCTTCATCAGGTGGTCGTCGACGAAGGGGCCCTTCTTCAGGCTGCGAGGCATATCAGTTACTTCCTACCCTTGCCGGACTTGCGGCGACGGATGATCTGGCTGTCGCTGGCCTTGCGCTTGCGCGTGCGGCCCTCGGGCTTGCCCCACGGGGAGACCGGGTGGCGTCCACCGGAGGTCTTGCCCTCGCCACCACCGTGCGGGTGGTCGACCGGGTTCATGACCACACCGCGGACGGTCGGACGCTTGCCCTTCCACCGCATCCGGCCGGCCTTGCCCCAGTTGATGTTCGACTGCTCGGCGTTGCCGACCTCGCCGACGGTGGCGCGGCAGCGCACGTCGACGAAGCGCATCTCGCCGGACGGCAGCCGCAGCGTGGCGCGCGAGCCCTCACGGGCGACCAGCTGCGCGCTGTTGCCGGCCGAGCGGGCCAGCTTGGCGCCGCCGCCGGGACGGAGCTCGACGCAGTGGATCGTGGTGCCGACGGGGATGTTGCGCAGCGGCAGGTTGTTGCCCGGCTTGATGTCGGCACCCACGCCGGACTCGACGCGCGAGCCCTGCGCCAGGTCCTTCGGCGCGATGATGTAGCGCTTCTCGCCGTCGGCGTAGTGCAGCAGCGCGATCCGAGCGGTGCGGTTGGGGTCGTACTCGATGTGCGCGACCTTGGCCGGCACGCCGTCCTTGTCGTAGCGACGGAAGTCGATGACGCGGTAGGCGCGCTTGTGACCGCCACCCTGGTGCCGGGTGGTGATCCGGCCCTGGTTGTTGCGGCCGCCCTTCTTGGGCAGCGGCCGGGTCAGCGACTTCTCCGGAGTGGTCCGGGTGATCTCGGCGAAGTCGGCCACCGACGAGCCGCGACGGCCCGGGGTGGTCGGCTTGTACTTGCGGATAGCCATGTCTCTTCAGTCCTTTGCGCGCCCGGTCAGGAGACCGGACCTCCGAAGATGTCGATGCGGTGGCCCTCGGCCAGGCTGACGATCGCGCGCTTGGTGTCCTTGCGCTTGCCGATGCCGTGGCGGGTCCGTCGGGTCTTGCCCGGCCGGTTGAGGGTGTTCACCGAGGTGACCTTGACGCCGAAGACCTTCTCGACCGCGATCTTGATCTCGGTCTTGTTGGCGTCCGGGCGCACCAGGAACGTGTACTTGTTCGCGTCGAGGAGGCTGTAGCTCTTCTCCGACACGACCGGCGCGATCAGGACGTCGCGGTGGTCCTTGTGCAGCGTGCTCACGCGTCACCCTCCTCGGCGGCCTCGGCGGCCTTGGTGCTCTTGGCCTTCGGCGCGGCCTCGGCGGAGCCGCCGGACACGAACACGTCGAAGGCGGCCTTGCTGAAGACCACGTCGTCGCTCGCCAGCACGTCGTAGGTGTTGAGCTGGTCGACAGCCACGATGTGCACCTCGGGCGCGTTGCGCAGCGAGAGCCAGGTGAGCGAGTCGGCGCGCTCGAGCACGACGAGGAACTTGCGGCGGTCGGCGACCAGGCCGAACAGGGCGGCCAGCGCCGACTTCGTCGACGGCTTGTCACCGGAGACGAGGCCGTCGACCACGTGGATGCGGCCGTTGCGCGCCCGGTCGGAGAGGGCGCCCCGCAGTGCGGCCGCCTTCATCTTCTTGGGGGTGCGCTGGCTGTAGTCGCGCGGCTGCGGGCCGTGGACGGTGCCACCACCGGCGAACTGCGGCGCCCGGGTCGAGCCCTGACGGGCGCGGCCGGTGCCCTTCTGCTTGTAGGGCTTGCGGCCACCGCCGCGGACCTCGCCGCGGGTCTTGGTGGCGTGCGTGCCCTGGCGCGCGGCCGCCTGCTGGGCGACCACGACCTGGTGGATCAGCGGGACGTTGACCTCGACGTCGAAGATCTCGGCGGGGAGGTCGATGGAAACCTTGTTAGCCATGGCGATCAGGCCTTCCGGCTCATCGGCTCGGCGAGCTTGGCAGCCGAGCGGAGGACGACGACGCCACCCTTGGGGCCGGGAACAGCGCCCTTCAGGAGGATCAGGCCCTTCTCGACGTCGACCGCGTGCACGGTGACGTTCTGCGTGGTGACCGTGTCGCTACCCATGCGACCGGCCATCCGGAGGCCCTTGAAGACGCGACCCGGCGTGGCGCACGCGCCGATGGACCCGGGCTTGCGGTGGTTGCGGTGGGCACCGTGCGAGGCGCCGACGCCGGCGAAGCCGTGCCGCTTCATGACGCCCGCGAAGCCCTTGCCCTTGCTGGTGCCGGTCACGTCGATGACCTCACCGGCCACGAAGGTGTCGACCGGGAGCTCCTGGCCCACGGTGTAGGTGGCGGCGTCGGCCGTGCGGATCTCGACGAGGTGACGGCGCGGGGTGGTGCCGGCCTTCTCGAAGTGTCCGGCCTGCGGCTTGTTCACCTTGCGGCCCTCGATCTCGCCGAAGCCGACCTGGATGGCGTTGTAGCCGTCCGGCTCGGGCTGGCGGACCTGGGTCACGACGTTGGTGCCCGCGGCGACGACCGTCACCGGGATGACCCGGTTGTTCTCGTCCCAGAGCTGGGTCATGCCCAGCTTGGTGCCGAGGAGGCCCTTGACGTTGCGTTCGATGGTCATGTCGATCTACCTCAGAGCTCAGAGCTTGATCTCGATGTCGACACCGGCCGGGAGGTCGAGGCGCATCAGCGAGTCGACGGTCTTCGGCGTGGGGTCGATGATGTCGATGAGACGCTTGTGCGTGCGCATCTCGAAGTGCTCGCGCGAGTCCTTGTACTTGTGCGGCGAGCGGATGACGCAGAAGACGTTCTTCTCGGTCGGCAGCGGCACGGGGCCGGCGACCTTGGCACCCGTGCGGGTCACCGTGTCCACGATCTTGCGCGCCGAGGTGTCGATCACCTCGTGGTCATAGGCCTTGAGCCTGATGCGGATCTTCTGTCCCGCCATAGGTCTCTCTCGTCCTTCTGTGTCGTACGTACCGGGCCAAGCAATCGGGGCTGTGCCAGCACCGACCCCCGAGGTCGGGCGTGTCGCACCTGTCGGGCGCGCACGTCTCCCCGCGGGGAAGTCGGGCTGTTGTTGTGGCTGATCGAGTCCCACCGACGGGATCCGCTGGGGATCCCGGTGGCGTGCGGTGCGACCAACGTCGACCACCGGGCACGCTCGCCGCGGCACCGGTTTGCCCGGGATTCGGAAGGAACCCGGCCGCTCCGCGCGGAGACACGATTCAGTAGTCAAGGTGGGGCGCACCCCGACGACCCGCCGGAGCAACCTGAACATCTTGGCAGAGTTCGAGGAGCGCACCAAATTCGCGAGCGGGCCGCTCGGACGAGGGCGGTCCCGGCAGGATGACGGCCAGCACGGGCGCAGTGCGAGGATGGCGCCGACCCCCGACCGACCGCCGAGGAGTGCGATGACCGACGGTGCGCCGAACCCGTTCCCGCCGCCGGGCGCTCCGGCGCCGGAGGACCCACCCTCCGGGCCGACGACCCACGCGTCGCCCGGCCACCCAGGGCCCGGTCACCCACCGCCCGGTCACCCGTCGCCCGGTTCCGGGGCGTCGTACGCGCCGCTGCCGTCGTACCCGAGGGCGCCGGGAGGGCTGCCCGGCATGCTGGGCGCGGCGCACAAGCCGGGCGCCTTCCCGCTGCGCCCGCTGACGCTCGGCAACATCTACGACGGCGCGTTCCGGATCATCCGCTTCAACCCCAAGGCCACCGTCGGCGCGGCCGTGATGGTCACCGCGGTGGCGATGCTCATCCCCGTCCTGGTGACCGCCGTGCTGACCTTCACCGTCGGGCTGGCGGTGGACGCGTCCGGCGAGCTGGACCCGGAGGCCGACGCCGCCGAGGCGGTCGGGCTCCTGGCGGCGTACGGCTCGCTGTTCCTCTCCCTCCTCCTCGCGCAGGTGGGCGTCATCTTCGTGACCGGGATGATCGCCCACGTCACCCGCGCGGCGGCCGTCGGCCGGCGACTGACCCTCGGTCAGGCCTGGGCGGCGACCCGCGGCAAGCGGTGGCGCCTGATCGGGCTCACCGTGCTGCTCTCGGTCGCGTTCCTGGCACTGCTGGTGGCCTACGTGCTGCTGTGGGTGCTCGTGGTCGTCGTCGCGCAGGACGCCTGGGGACTGATCCTGCTGTGGGGGCTGATCACCGTCCCCGCCTTCGTCGCACTGTCCTGCTGGCTGTGGATCCGGGCCTACTACCTCGCGGTGCCGCCGCTGATGCTGGAGGAGGTGGGGGTGTTCGGCGCGATCGGCCGCGCGTGGCGGCTGACCCACCGCCACTTCTGGCGCACCTTCGGGATCGCGCTGCTGACCTTCCTCATCGGCTCGGTGGCCGGGAGCGTGCTGTCCACGCCGGTGTCGCTGGTCGGCAACATCGCCGCCGTCGCGATCCCCGAGTACGGCGTTCTCCTCCTGATGCTCACCCAGGCGGTGGCCCTGGTGATCCAGAACGCCTTCGTGGCGCCCTTCCTGTCCACCGTGACCTCCGTGCAGTACGTCGACCTCCGCATGCGCAAGGAGGCCTTCGACGTGGAGCTCATGCGCGAGGCGGGGATCGCACCCGAATGACGTCCGTCCTGCTGCCGGCCCTGGAGCCGCCCCTCGACCCCAGCGGGGACGAGGGCAGGTCGCTGCTGCGCCGGGAGCTGGCGCGTCCGGAGTACCACGACACCGACGTCGTCGACCGGATCCTCGACTGGCTGGGGCGGCTCGTCGACGACAGCATCGGAGCCGCCGAGGGGTCCCCCACGCTCCTGTCCGCCGCAGCCATCCTGGTCGCCGTCGCCCTCGCGGCCGCGGTGCTCGTCCTCGCCTCCCGGGCGCGCCGCACCGCCCGGGCCGGCCGTTCGGGCGCTCCCGCGCTGACCGACGAGGTCGTGACGGCCGCCGAGCTGAGGGCTCGGGCGGAGGCGGCGCTCGCGGCCGGCGACAACGCGGGCGCGCTGGTCGACGCCTTCCGCGCGCTCGCCGTGCGTCAGGTGGAGCGGGACCGGATCGACGACGTCCCCCAGGCCACCGCTCACGAGCTCGCGGCCGCGCTCGCTGCTGCCTTCCCCGGGCAGAGCGGTCGCATCCACGACAGCGCCGACGTCTTCGACCAGGTGCTGTACGGCGACCGCCCGGCCACGCGCGAGCAGGCGGTCGAGGTCCTCGCCCTCGACGACGAGCTGGCCGGCAGGAGGGTCCGCCGATGACGGCCGGCACCACGCCGGCGCCGGCCGGCGCCATCCCGGTCGACCAGGGCGAGCGCAGCGGCCCGGGCGAGCGGTGGCGCCGCCTGCGGGTCCGGCTGCTGCTGGCCGCGGCGGTGCTCCTGGCACTCGTCGCCGCGGTCTGGACCGCCGGCGGCGCGGAGTCGACCGAGCCGCTCGATCCCAGCAATCCCGCGCCCGACGGCGCGCAGGCCGTCGCGGAGGTGCTGGCCGAGGAGGGCGTCGACGTCACGGTCGCCCGGTCCGCCGACGCCCTGGAGGACACGGCCGTCGACGACGGCACCACGGTCGTGGTGACCAGCACCCACCACCTCTCGCCCAGCACGCTCCGGCGACTGCGCGACCACGCCTCGCCCGGCCGGCTGGTGCTGGTCGAGCCGTCGTACTCGCTGGTGCAGGAGGTCGACGGCAGCCAGACCACGTCGTCGTTGTTCGGCGGCGACCTGGAGGCCGACTGCGGCCCGGTCGACGGGATCGACGTGGACGGCCTGTCGCTGGAGGTGGACGAGGCGACGGCCTATGCGGGGTCCGGCTGCTTCGCCGGCGGCGCGGGGGCGGTCCTCGTGGCCGACCGGGACGCCGACGTCGTGCTGTTCGGCGCGGGCGAGGCCCTCACCAACGACCAGGTCCTGCGCGCCGACAACGCCGCGGTCGCGCTGCGGCTGCTGGGCGAGGACGACCGGCTGGTCTGGTACGTCCCCGACCCGGCCGACGCGGAGGCCGACGAGGCGGTCACGGTCGGCTCGCTGCTGCCGGACTGGATCGCGCCCGCGCTGTGGATGGTCGCCCTCGCCGGCGTCGGCCTGGTGCTCTGGCGCTTCCGGCGGCTGGGTCCCCTCTCGACCGAGCCGCTGCCCGTGGTGGTCAGGGCTGTGGAGACCGCGCGCAGCCGAGGCCGGATGTATCGCAAGAGCGGGGACCGCGGCCACGCCGCCCAGGCCCTGCGGCGGTCGGCGGTCCGGGCGCTCGGCGCCCGGCTCCGGCTCGACCGGCACGCCGACGCGGTCACCGTCGCGGAGGCGGTGGCGCGCGACGTCGGCCGCCCGCCGGCAGAGATCGGCCACCTGCTGGCCGGCCCGCCCCCGACGACGGACCGGGACCTGGTCCGGCTCGCCCAGGAGCTCGCCCGATTGAGGAAAGAGGTAGGACGCGGATGACCCAAGGTCACGAAGGCCTCGACCGGCCGGCGAAGGCCGGCACCCCCACCGGCACCCCCGCCGGCAGCTCGGCCGGCGACGTACGCGAGCGGCTGCTCGCCGTCCGGCAGGAGGTCGCGAAGGCGGTGGTCGGCCAGGACGCCGCGGTGTCCGGGCTGATCGTCGCCCTGCTGTGCGGCGGCCACGTGCTGATGGAGGGCGTGCCGGGAACGGCCAAGACGCTGCTGGTGCGCACCCTCGCCGCGAGCCTCTCGGTGCAGACCCGGCGGGTGCAGTTCACGCCGGACCTGATGCCGGGCGACATCACCGGCTCGCTGGTCATCGACTCCACCGCCGGAGAGCTCAGCTTCCGCGAGGGACCGATCTTCACCAACCTGCTGCTCGCCGACGAAATCAACCGCACGCCACCGAAGACCCAGTCCGCCCTGCTCGAGGCGATGGAGGAGGGACAGGTGTCCGCCGACGGCGTCACCCGGCCGCTGCCGCGGCCCTTCCTCGTGGCCGCGACCCAGAACCCGGTCGAGTTCGAGGGCACCTATCCCCTGCCGGAGGCGCAGCTGGACCGGTTCCTGCTGAAGGTGGTACTGCCGGTGCCGCCGCGTTCGGAGGAGGTCACCATCCTCACCCGCCACGCGGAGGGCTTCGACCCGCGCGACGTCGCCGGAGCCGGCGTTCGGGCCGTGGCGAGCGGCGCCGACATCGAGGCCGGCCAGGCCGCGGTGAAGCAGGTGCAGGTGTCGCCCGAGGTGGCGGCGTACATCGTCGACATCGCGCGGGCGACGCGGGACTCGCCGTCGCTGTCGCTCGGCGTGAGCCCGCGCGGGGCGACCGCGCTGCTGCGCGCCGCGCGCGCGTGGGCGTGGCTCTCGGGCCGGGACTTCGTGACGCCCGACGACGTGAAGGCGCTGGCCCAGGCGACGCTCGCCCACCGCCTCGGGCTGCGTCCCGAGGCCGAGCTGGAGGGGGTCGACGTGGCCCAGGTGCTCTCCTCGGCGGTCGGCTCCGTGCCGGTCCCCCGCTAGGTCGGCGGGGCCGACGCTGATGGCGATCTCCGGGCGCGTCCCGCTCCTGCTCCTGCTCGGGGTGGGGGCGGTGCTGCTGCGCCCGTCGGCGAGCACCGTGGCGCTCTGGCTGCTCGGCGTGCTGCTGGTCGTCGCGCTCGACCTGCTGCTCACGCCCCGACCGGACCTCGTCGGCATCGCCCGCCGACCGCCGGGAACGGTCCGTCTCGGCGACCCGGCGACGTCGGTGCTGACGCTCGCCAACGACTCGTCCCGGTCACTGCGGATCCAGGTGCGCGACGCGTGGCAGCCCTCGGCGGGCGCCTCGGGCAACCGCCACTCGCTCCGCCTGCCGGCCGGGGAGCGCCGGAGGCTCAGCACCCCGCTCCTCCCCCGCCGCCGCGGCGACCTGCGCGCCGACGGGGTCACCCTGCGGGTCTGGGGCCCGCTGGGGCTGGCCGCGCGCCAGCGCAGCTACGACGTCCCCGGGTCGGTCCGCGCACTGCCGCCCTTCGAGTCGCGCAAGCACCTGCCGTCCCGGCTGGCGCGGCTCCGCGAGCTCGACGGCCGTGCCGCCGTGCGGGTGCGGGGCCAGGGCACCGAGTTCGACTCGCTGCGCGAGTACGTCCGCGGCGACGACGTCCGCTCCATCGACTGGCGCGCGTCGGCCCGCACCCCCCACGTGGTGGTCCGCACCTGGCAGCCCGAGCGCGACCGCCGCGTGGTGCTCGTGCTCGACACGTCGCGGACCTCCGCCGGGCGGGTGGCGCGCGTCGCCGGCGAGGACCCCGACGACGGCATCCCGCGGCTGGACGCCGCGATGGACGCCGCGCTGCTGCTGGGTGCGCTCGCCTCGCGCGCCGGGGACCGGGTCGACTTCCTGGCCGGCGACCGGCGGGTCCGGGCGCGGCAGCGCCTGGCGGGCGCGCGCGACGTCGCCGCCCGGATGCAGGAGCAGATGGCGGGGCTCGACCCGGTGCTCGCCGAGGCGGACTGGGACGCCCTCGCCGGCGAGGTCCAGGGCCTCGGCCGCCAACGTGCGCTCGTCGTGCTGCTCACCGCGCTGGAGCCCTCGGCGATCGCCGACGGGCTGCTGCCCGTGCTGCCGACCCTGACCCGGCACCACCGGGTCGTGCTGGCGTCGGTGCGCGACCCCGAGCTGGGCCGGCTGGCCCACGAGGCCACCACCGACGGCGCCACCGTGGACACCGTCGACACCGTGTACGACGCCGCGGCGGCCGAGCAGGAGCTGCACCGCCGCGCGTGGATCCGGGACGTCCTCGGCCGGCTCGGCGTCGACGTGGTCGACGCCGACGCGGCCCAGCTGCCGCCGGCGCTCGCCGACCACTACCTGCACCTGAAGGCGCAGGGCCTGCTCTAGGCCCCCGGTCAGGCCTCAGGACTGGGTGGCGACCCGGTCCTCGAGCAGGGCCGCGGAGATGTCACCGGTGGACCCGCGGTGCGCGGCGGCCCTGCCGACGACGAACACGTAGAGCAGGAAGGCCACCTCGGCGAGGATGCCGATGCCGACCCGCGCCCAAGTGGGCAGCGGCGAGGGCGTCACGAAGGCCTCGATGATGCCGCTGACCAGGAGCACCACGGCGAGGCCGAGGGCGACGGTGACCGCGGTGCGGCCCGCCCTCGCGAGCGAGGCCGCACGGCCGGTGCCGCCGGGCTCGATCCACGACCAGAACAGGCGCAGCCCGACGCCGCCGGCCACGAAGACGCAGGTGAGCTCGAGCAGCCCGTGCGGGATGATCAGGCCCCAGAACAGCTCGCCCCGGTCGTGGCGCACCATGATCGACCCGACGATCGCCAGGTTAGAGATGTTGACGAACAGCAGGTAGATCACCGGCACGCCGAGGATGCCGAGCGCGATGCAGAGCGCGCTCACCCAGGAGTTGTTGATCCACACCTGGGTGGCGAACGCGCTCGCGGCGTTCTCGCTGTAGTAGCTCTCGAAGTCGTTGTTGACCAGCTGGTCGACCTCCTGCGGGGAGATCAGGGTCTGTTCCACCTGCGGGTTCTCGAGCAGCCAGACCATCATCACCGCGGTGACGACCACGTTGCCGGCCAGGCAGCCGAGCCACCACCAGCGGAGGCGGTAGAGGGCGGCGGGGAACTGGTCGGTGAAGAACCGCCCGACGGCCCGCCAGCTCGCCACCCGGGCGGCGAGCATCGCGATCCGCGCGCGACCCAGCAGCGAGGACAGGTAGGCGACCAGCTCCCCGTCGGGTGCCGACGTCCGGATCACCGACAGGTGGGTGGCGACCTGCTGGTAGCGGTCGACCAGCTCGTCGCTCTCCGCACCGGTACGGCGGCCCTGCCGCACCAGCCGCTCGAGGCGCAGCCACTCGTGGGAGTGAGCGGCCACGTAGGCGTCGAGGTCGATGCGCGGCACGCGGACAGGGTACGGGTCGCCCGACCGTCGCCGCACGACCTCCGCGACCGGCCGGGGTGACTAGGCTGCGCTCGATGCCGACGCACGACTACGCCACGATCACGGCCGACGACCTCGTCACCGGCGAGGGCGTGGCCCTGGACCTGCCCGCGGCGTCGTTGGGGCTGCGGATCGCGTCCGGGCTGATCGACGTGCTGGTCACGGTCGCCACGCTGCTGGTCCTCTTCGTGGTGCTCACTCTCGCGACGCTTCGGTTCCAGGACGACGCGCTCACCGGGGCGGCGTTCGTGCTGACCACGGTGCTGACCTTCCTCGTCCTGCCGGCCACCCTCGAGACGCTGACCCGCGGCCGCTCCCTGGGCAAGCTGGCGCTCGGCCTCCGGACCGTGCGCGACGACGGCGGGCCGATCAGCTTCCACCACGCCCTGGTGCGGGCGCTGATCGGCTTCGTCGAGATCTACGCCTTCACCGGGGCGCCGGCCTTCTTCTCGATCATGCTGAGCTCCCGCGGCAAGCGGCTCGGCGACTACGCCGCCGGCACGTACGTCGTCCGCGAGCGGGTCCCGCTGCGGCTGCCGCACCCGCCGCCGCTGCCTCGGGAGCTGGCCGGGTGGGCCCGCCGCACGGACCTCGGCACGCTGCCGACCGGCACGGCGCTCGCCGTACGGCAGTTCCTCGGTCGGCTGCCCACGCTCGACCCCGCGTCGCGGGACCGGGTGGGGCGGGCCCTGCTCGCCGACGTGCTGCCGCACGTGGCGCCGCCGCCCCCGGCAGGCGCCCCGCCCGAGCTGGTGCTGATGGCCGTGATCGCGGAGCGGCGCGAGCGCGACCTCGCCCGGCTGCGGCGCGACGACGACGTGCGCCGGCGGCTGATGTCCGGCGGGCAGGGCTCCTGATCCTCGGGAGCGGCACACCCGGCCGGGCCTCACCGCGGCGGCAGTAGGTTGGGGGCCACCCGCTCAGCGACAGGAGCACCGCTCGCCATGACCCACGTCTCCGACGAGCCGACGAACCCCACGGGATCGACGCTGCGCCGTCCCGACGTGGGCCCCGGCACGCCGCTGACGCCCGAGGAGCTGGCCGGTGCCAGCGAGTCGATCCAGCGGGTCTCCGACGCGTTCTCCAGCCGGGTGGTGGGGCAGCACTCGGTGCGCACCGCCCTGCTGGTCACCCTCCTCGCAGAGGGCCACGTGCTGCTCGAGAGCGTGCCGGGGCTGGCGAAGACCCTCGCCTCCGCGACCCTCGCCCAGGCGGTCAGCGCCCGCTTCTCCCGCATCCAGTGCACCCCCGACCTGCTGCCGAGCGACATCATCGGCACCCAGGTCTACGACCCCCGCCGCCACGAGTTCGAGACCCAGCTGGGTCCGGTGCACGCCAACTTCGTGCTGCTCGACGAGATCAACCGCGCCAGCGCGAAGACCCAGTCGGCGCTGCTCGAGGCGATGCAGGAGCGCCAGACCTCGATCGCCGGCACCATCCACCCGCTGCCGACGCCGTTCATGGTGCTGGCGACGCAGAACCCGATCGAGGAGGAGGGCACCTACGTCCTCCCCCACGCCCAGATGGACCGGTTCCTGCTGAAGGAGATCGTCGACTACCCCAGCGAGGTCGACGAGCTGACGGTCCTCGAGCGGATCGACGACGGCACCCTGGGCCAGCACATGACCGGCGTCGAGCCGGTGGTCACCACCGCCGAGGTCGCCGAGCTCCAGGCGCTCGTCCGCCGCGTGTACGTCGACCCCGCCATCAAGCGGTACGTCGTCTCCCTCGTCCGCGCCACCCGCCACGTCGGCCAGCTGCTGGGTCCCGAGCTCGGCAACTACGTCGAGATCGGGGCGAGCCCGCGCGGCTCCATCGCGTTCTTCCAGGCGGCCCGGGCGATGGCCGTAGTGCAGGGCCGTCACTACGTCATCCCCGAGGACGTCCGCGAGCTGCGGCACAGCGTGCTGCGCCACCGGATCCACCTCAGCTTCGAGGCGCTCGCCGACCGGGTCCGCCCGGAGACGGTGATCGACGCCGTCTTCCGGACCGTGCCGACGCCGTGACCGTGCGCTGACCGGCTGCCGTCATGACCGCCCACCTCACCAGGATCAAGGCCCGGCTCTCGATCCACGCCCACCGCAGGGTGCGGGGGCTGCTCGAGGGGGAGTACGCCTCGCTGCACGTGGGCCGCGGCATCGACTTCAACGACCTCCGGGAGTACGTCCGCGGCGACGACGTGAAGGACATCGACTGGAAGGCCTCCGCCCGGAGCCGCCAGCTGCTGGTCAAGCGGTACGTCGCCGAGCGCAAGCACACCGTGCTCCTCTGCGTCTCCACCGGCCGCAGCATGGCCGCGCTCAACGGGGCGGGCGACACGTCGTACGACGTCACCAGCAAGCGCGACCTCGCGGTCTTCGTCGCCGGCATGGTCGGCTATCTCGCGGTGCGCCACGGCGACCTGGTCTCCCTGGTGCACGGCAACGCCGGCCGCCAGCACGTCCGGCCGCCCGGCAGCGGCGAGCTGCATCTCGAGCGCCTGCTCGCCGCCGTCCACGACGACACCCGGCCCGACGGACCGGCGAGCGACCTCACCGCCCTGCTCCGGTGCACCGTGCGCACCGTGCGGCGGCGCACCCTGATGGTGGTCGTCTCCGACGAGACGGCCGTGCCCGAGGAGATGGCGCTGCTCCTGCGGAGGCTGACGGCGCAGCACGAGGTGCTCTTCCTGACGATCGGGGACCTCGACCCCACGGTGCCGGCGCTCGCCGACCGACGGCTCGTCGACGTCGACGCGGGCGCCGAGGTGCCCGGCTGGCTGCGCCACGACGCCCGGCTCCGGCGCGAGTACGCCGCGCTCGTGGACGCCGAGGAGCAGCAGCTGCACCGGCGTCTCGAGCAGCTCGGCGTGGTCCACGAGCGGGTGCACGACGTGGACGGCGCCATCGGCGCCGTGTTCCGGCTCCTGGAGAGGCACCGGCATGCTCGCCGGCGCTAGCGGCCGCGGGCTCGGCCGCGCGCTCGCCGACGAGCTGCCGGCGGAGTTCTCCGGGCCGGTCGGCTACGCCGACCGGTGGCTGTGGATCGCGGTGGCCCTGGTGGCCGTGGCGGTCCTGTTCTACGCCCTGTCCTGGTGGTTCACCCGTCCGCCTCGCGACCGCGGCGTCGTCCGGCGCGAGGTGGACGTCGCCGACGCCCAGCGCAGCCACCTGGCGCGGATCGACGCGGTCGCGGCCGAGGTGCGCAGCGGCGCGCTCGGCGCCCGTGACGGCCACCAGCGGCTGAGCGAGGTCGTCCGTTCCTACGTCGCAACGGTCACCACCCTGCCCGCGCGGACCATGGCGCTGGCGGACTTCCGCGCGCGGGCCCCGCAGGAGCTGGTGGACGCGATCGAGCTGATGTACCCACCGGAGTTCGCCCCGGAGGACGACCCGGCCCGGACCCGGTTCGACGACGCGGTCAGCCGGTCGCGGGGGCTGGTGGCGACATGGAGCTGAGCTGGGACGCCGACGGCACCGGCTTCCGGTGGCTGTGGCTGGTGCTGGTGCTGGCGGCGCTGGTCGTCGTGCTGCTCGTCGCCTGGAGCCGGACCTGGGTGCGTCGTACTCCCCCGCAGGCGGCGTACGTCGCCCACGCGGACCGGTTGCGCTCGCTGCCCCGCTACCAGGCCCTCGTCCGCCGGCGGGTGGTGCTCGGCGCGTGCCTGACCCTGGCCGCGCTCGTCGCCTGCGCCGGCGCGATCGTGCTCGCCGGGCGGATCCAGGAGCGGCAGACGCTGGAGCGGTCGGACGCGACCCGCGACATCATGCTGTGCCTCGACGCGTCGGGGTCGATGGTGGACGTGGACGCGGAGGTGCTGCGGGAGTTCCGCAAGATCGTCGCCGGACTCCAGGGCGAGCGGGTCGGGCTGACCATCTGGAGCGGCGTCGCGATCACCGTGTTCCCGCTGACCGACGACTACGAGTTCGTGCAGGAGCGGCTCGTCGAGGCCGAGTCGGCGTTCGGCGAGGGTGGCGTCTACAGCGAGCGGTACGCCCTGTTCACCGCGGGAACGGTCGTCGACTGGGACGTGCAGTCGCAGCTCGGCGACGGGTTGGCGTCGTGCGTGCAGCGCTTCGACCGGAAGGACCAGCAGCGCAGCCGCGCCGTCGTCCTCGCCTCCGACAACGAGCCGATCGGTCGGGGGATCTACACGGTCGCCGACGCGGCCGCCCTCGCGGCGTCGCGGGGCGTCGTGGTGCACGGCATCGCCGCGCCCGCCACCGCCGAGCGACCCAGGGCCCGGGCGGAGTTCGAGGCCGCGGTGACGCGCACCGGTGGCACCTTCGCGCAGCTCGGCGAGGACGGCAGCGCGGCGGCCGTGGTGGAGGCGATCGGCCGGCTGGAGGCCAAGGAGATCGACCGCCCCCCGCTGGTCCAGGTGCTCGACCGGCCCCAGCTCGGCACGGTGCTCGCCGGTCTCGGCGTCGGCGGCCTGGTGGCCGTCTGGATCGTCGAGGGCGTGCTCGCCGTCCGCGGCCGGCGGGAGGACCTGCCGTGAGCCCGGCCCTCGCCTCGGCGCTCGTGATCGCGCGGCGCGTCGGCATCGCCCTGACCTTCGTGGTCGTGCTGCTGCGCCCCGGCGTCGGCGAGGCCGAGGTGCCGACCCAGCTCTCCGACCTCGAGGTCCTGGTCGTCGTGGACCGGACCCGCTCCATGGCCGCGCTCGACCACGCCGACCGGCAGGCCCGGATCCAGGGGGTCCAGGCGGACCTGACCACGCTGGCCGAGAAGCTGCCGGGTGCCCGCTTCGGGATGCTGCTGTTCGGCGCGGAGACGCGCCTGGTGCTGCCCTTCACCACCGACGCCGCCGCGTTCGCGGCGGCCGTCGAGACGATCCAGCTCGAAGGCCCCCGCGACGGGACCGGCTCCCGGGCCGACCGGCCGGTGCCCGAGCTCCGCGAGGTGCTCGAGCGGGCCGAGGAGAGTGCGCCTCAGCGCCGTCGCGTCGTGGTCTACGCCGGGGACGGCGAGGACACCACCCAGGCCGGCCAGGACCGGTCCTTCGCCCAGGTCGCCGACCTCGTCGACGAGGGCGTCGTGCTGGGCTACGGCACGACCCGGGGCGCGGTCATGCCGGTCTCCGACGACTACGACGCCAGCGAGGGCTTCGTCCGCGACAACGACTCCTACGACAACGCCGTCTCCCGCGCCGACCTGGACAACCTGCGGTCCATCGCGGAGGAGCTGGGCGTGCCGTTCGAGCACCGCACCGGCCCCGGCGGGATGGGCGCCGTCGCGGCGTCGTTCGACGCCTCCTACGCCGACAGCCGGGACGGCGGCCGGCCCGCCGAGCACGACCTGACCTGGCTCTTCGGCCTGCTGCTCCTCGGCCTGGTGCTGCTGGAGCTGCGGGCGGGCTGGCGGGCGGTGTGGACGGCACCGCACACCCTCGCCGGCCGAGACCCGAGCGGAGCCGGCCGGTGACCGGCCGGCGGCGGCTGCGCCGGTATCTGCTGCTCGGCGGCCTGCTGCCCACCGTGCTGGTCCTGGCCTTCGCCGTGAAGGTGGTCTGGATGCTGCAGGACAACGCCGCCGGCCGGGACGCCTTCCTGCGCGGCGACTACGACGGGGCCCAGGGCTCCTTCGCCGAGACGCGGTCGCTGAACCTGCTCGAGCCGTGGGTGGCGCCGTTCGACGAGGGCACCGCCCACCACGCCGAGGGCGAGCTCGACTCCGCCATCGCCGACTACGGGACCGCCCTGGACGACGTGCCGACCCGCGAGGAGTGCACGGTGCGGATCAACCTGGCCCTCGCCCACGAGGCGGTGGGCGACGCCCGGGCGGAGGCGCAGGACCACGACGGCGCCATCGCGTCGTGGCAGGCCGGCATCGAGGCGCTGGCCGACGGCGGCTGCCCGCAGGAGTCGGGCAGGGGCGAGGAGCAGACCCGCGACGCCGAGGCCGTCGACAAGCGGCTCCGCGACAAGGTGGAGCAGCAGGAGCAGGAGCGACAGCAGCAGCAGCCTCCTCCGCCGCCGCAGCCCGGCGACAGCGAGGGCGACGAGCCCGACCCGCGCGAGGAGCAGCTGGAGCGCAACAACCAGCGCGGGCTGGAGCAGCGTCGCGAGGACCGCGAGCGGTACGACGACCCGGACTACTCGCGCCCGTACGCCTGGTGAACCGGCGACGACCCGGTCAGCGGCGCAGCAGCCGCCTGAGGAGCAGCACGCCGAGCACCACCGCGACGGCACCGGCGACCTGGCGGCCGTAGGAGCGCAGCAGCACGGGCAGCACCGCCGCGCCCAGGTCGAGCGCATCGTCGTCGTCGGCCGGCGGGGGGCCGCCCCGTTGAGTGCTCTGCGGCGTCGGCGACGGCTGGGGCGCGGAGGCGGGCCCGGCGTCCTGGTCGCCCGCCGGCTCCTCGGCCGCCGCGGCGCCGGTGGGCACCGAGGCCGGGCCGGCGTCGGGGTCCGCGTCGGCGCCTGCATCGAGCTCCGCGCCGTCGCCGCTGCTGCCGCCGCCGGGCGCCAGCCGCTGCTCGAGGCAGGACACGAACTGGCCGAGGAGCTTGTCGGAGACGTCCTGCATCACGCCCCGGCCGAACTGGGCCGGCTTGCCGGTGATCGCGAGGTCGGTCAGCACCTCCACCCGCGTGGCGTCGCCGTCCGGCGCCATCGAGACCGTCACCTTCGCGCCGGCCGTGCCGTTCCCCCGCTTGTCGCGGCCCTTGGCGTCGACCACGAACCGGCGGGCCGCGGCGTCGCGCTCGACGAACGACCCCGCGCCGGTGTACACGAGCGCGATCGGACCGAGCTTCACCTTGCAGGTGCCCTCGAAGGTGGGCGCCCCGTCGTCGGTCTCCCCCACCGAGGTGACCTGGGCGCCCGGGAAGCACTCGGCGAGACCGCCGATGTCCTGGAAGTGCTCCCAGGTCCGGTCGACCGGCGTGGGGACGGTGAAGGTGTGCGTCAGTTCCATCCAGGCCTCAGGCGGGGGCGGCGGTGCCGTTGCGGCCGGCGGCGGCGAGCACGGCGCGACGGGTGAGCACGGTCGCGAGGTGGCGCCGGTAGTCGGCGTCCCCGTTGAGGTCGCTCGGCGGGCTGGTGCCCTCCGCGGCGTGCGCGGCGGCCGCGGCCACCGCCTCCTCCGTCGCCGGCTGGCCGGCGAGCGCCTCCTCGACCGCCCGCGCGCGCAACGGCGTGGAACCCATGTTGGTCAGGCCGATGCGCGCCTCGGCGATGGTGTCGCCCTCGGTCCGGACGGTGGCGGCGACCGCGACGACGGGCCACTGGTGCGCGATGCGCACGAACTTCTCGTACGACGCCCCCCAGCCGGTGTGCTTCGGCAGGTGCACCTCGGTGAGGATCTCGTCCTCGGAGATCGCGGTCTCGAAGAGGTCGACGAAGAACTCCGAGGCGGGGACCGACCGGGTGCCGCCGGGCCCCTGCACCATGAAGGTGGCGTCCAGCGCCAGCGCCGGGGCCCCGAGGTCGCCCGCGGGGTCGGCGTGCGCGAGCGCTCCGCCGAAGGTGCCACGGTGCCGCACCTGGGCGTCGGCGAGGTGGGTCACCGCCTTGGACACCACGGTCGCGTGCTCGTGCACGAGTGGGTCCTGGCCCACGGCGTGGTGCGTGGTCATCGCGCCGACCACCAGGTGGTCGCCGGCGTCGCGGACCCCGCGCAGGGACTCGATGCGGCCGAGGTCGATCACCCACTCCGGGGCGTTCAGCCGCATCCGGAGCACCGGGAGCAGGCTCTGCCCTCCGGCGATGATCTTCACGTCCTCGCCGGCGCCGCTGTGCTCGCGGAGAGCCTGCAGCGCCTCCTCGACCGAGGTCGGGGCGACGTACTCGAAGGCTGCGGGGATCATGCTGCACCTCCCGTGGTGCGGTCGACGTTGCCGTCCAGACCGGTGGACTCATCGAAGTGCGGCGCCGCGGCGCCGGTGGTGGGGCTGGCGGGCGAGCCGCCGTTGATCGCGCGCCAGACCCGTTCGGGCGTGCACGGCATCTGGATGTCGTCGACGCCCAGGTGGCGCACGGCGTCGACGATCGCGTTGACCACCGCCGGCGTCGAGGCGATGGTGCCGGCCTCGCCCACGCCCTTGGCGCCGAGCGAGTTCGTCGTGCACGGCGAGGTGGTGTGGTCGATCTCGAAGGAGATCGTGTCCGCCGCCGTCGGGAGCAGGTAGTCGACGAAGGAGCCGGAGACGAGGGTGCCGTTGTCGTCGTACACCGCCTCCTCCCAGAGCGCCTGGGCGATGCCCTGCACGAGTCCGCCGTGGACCTGGCCGGCCACGATCAGCGGGTTGATGATCTGGCCGATGTCGTCGCAGGCGACGTACTTGCGCATCCGCACCTGGCCGGTCTCGGTGTCCACCTCCATTGCGCACAGGTGGGTCCCGTGGGGGTAGTTGAAGTTCACCGGGTCATACGTCGCCTCGGAGTCCAGCGACGCCTCGACCCCGTCGGGCAGGTTGTGCGCGGCGAAGACCGCGGTCGCGATCTCGGTCAGCGCCAGGCCCTGGTCGGTGCCGCGCACGGCGAACCTGCCGTCGCTGAACTCGAGGTCGTCGACGGCGGCCTCGAGCAGGTGGGCGGCGATCGGCTTGGCCTTCTCGATCACCTTGTCGGCGGCCCGGACGAGGGCCTCGCCGCCGACGACGAGGCTGCGCGACCCGTAGGTGTCCAGGCCCTTGTGCGACACCTGGGTGTCGCCGTGCAGGATCTCGACGTCCTCGAACGGCACGCCGAGCCGGTCGGCGATGATCTGGCTGAACGCCGTCTCGTGGCCCTGGCCGTGGGCCGAGGCGCCGGTGAGCACCTCCACCTTGCCGGTCGGCAGCATCCGGACCTCGGCGTGCTCCCACCCGCCCGCGCCGTAGTTGAGCTGGCCGAGCACCCGCGAGGGCGCCAGGCCGCACATCTCGGTGAAGGTGGAGATGCCGAGCCCGAGCTGCACCTTGTCGCCGCGGGCCCGGCGCTCCTCCTGCTCGCGCCGGAGCTCGTCGTAGCCGAACATCTCCTTGGCGCGGGCGGTGGCGGCCTCGTAGTTGCCCGAGTCGTACTCCAGCCCGGCCACCGTGGTGAACGGGAACTCCTCGGCCTTGATCCAGTTCCGCTCGCGGATCTCCAGCGGGTCGACGCCGACCTCGGCGGCGAGCTCGTCCATCAGCCGCTCGATCGCGTACGTCGCCTCGGGCCGGCCCGCGCCGCGGTAGGCGTCGGTCCAGGTCTTGTTGGTCAGCACGTTGGTGGTCTGGAACTGGTAGGCCGGGAACTTGTAGATCGCGTTGAACATGAAGGCACCCAGCACGGGCACACCGCCGCCGACGATGGCGACGTAGGCGCCCAGGTCGGTTAGCAGGTCGACCTTGAGCCCGGTCACCGTGCCGTCCTTGGTGGCCGCCAGCGTCAGCCGCTGCCACTGGTCGCGCCCGTGGTGGGCGCTGAGCAGCGACTCGCTGCGGGTCTCGGTGAACTTCACCGGCTTGCCCAGCCGGCGGGCGACGGCGAAGGCGATCATCTCCTCCGGCGTCTGCTGCAGCTTGCCGCCGAAGCCACCGCCGACGTCGGGCGCGATCACCCGGATCTTCGACTCGGGCACGCCCGTGCTGGCGGCCATCGCGAACCGCAGGATGTGCGGGATCTGGGTCGCCGACCACACCGTGATCTGCTCGCCGGTGGGGTCGACCACCACGCTCCGCGGCTCCATGAACGCCGGGATCAGCCGCTGCTGGCGGTACTCCCGCTCGATCACGATGCCCTCGGTGCGGGCCTTCGCGATGGCCTCCTCGACGTCGCCGCCGGTGCCGGCCTCGGCCGAGTCGAACCGCCAGACCGCGCTCACGTTGGTGCCGAGGTCGGGATGCGCCAGCGCGCCGCCGTTCTCGTGTGCGGCGGCCGCCTCCTTGAGGTCCAGAGCGGCGGGCAGCTCCTCGTAGTCCACCTCGACCAGCTCCGCGGCGTCGCGGGCCTCGGCGGCGCTGCGCGCGACGACCACGGCCACCGTCTCGCCGGCGAAGGCGACCCGGTCGGCCGGCATCGGGACGTGCGCCGGGGTGACCTGGTCCTCCACCACCGGCCAGGCGTTGATGCAGGCCCCCTGCGCCTCGCCCAGATCGGCGCCGGTGAGCACGGCGACGACGTTGGGGCTCGCCTTCGCCGCGGTCGTGTCGATGCCGGTGATCCGCGCGTGGGCGAACGGACTGCGCACCATCGCCAGGTGCAACATGCCGGGGAGCTGGAGGTTGTCGGTCCACCGGGTGCGACCCGTGATCAGCCGCTGGTCCTCCTTGCGGCGGCGGTCGCGACCGATCTCCGGGCTCGACGCGGCCGGGCCGGTCTCCTGGGTGGCGGTCATGCCCCGACCCCTTCCGGCTGGTCGGTGGACTGGCCCGACGCGTGCTGCACCGCCTTGACGATGTTGTGGTAGCCGGTGCAGCGGCAGAGGTTGCCCTCGAGACCGAGGCGGATCGCCTCCTCGGAGGGTCGCGGGTTCTCGTTGAGCAGGTCGATGCTCTGCATGATCATCCCCGGCGTGCAGAAGCCGCACTGGAGGCCGTGGCACTCGCGGAATGCCTCCTGCACCGGGTGCAGGGCGCCGTCGTCGCCGGCGAGGCCCTCGACGGTGGTGACCTCCCGACCGTCGGCCTGGACGGCGAGGACGTTGCACGACTTGACGCTGGTGCCGTCGAGGTGGACGGTGCACGCGCCGCAGTTGCTGGTGTCGCAGCCGACCACCGTGCCGGTCTTGCCGAGGCGGTCGCGGAGGTACTGCACGAGCAGCATCCGGGGTTCGACGTCGTCGGTCACCGACTGACCGTCGACGGTGAGGTTGATCCGGGTCATGACACTCCCTAGGTCGAGCCGGGTCCGGGGGGACCTGTGACCCGGGTCACGCTAGGCAGCGCCGGTTGGTCGTTGGTTGGGCCGCCGGTCAGCGGGCGACCAGGGCGGCGTACCGCTCCTCGAGCGCGGCGATCTCGTCGCGGCCCGGCTGCCGTGCAGCGCCCGTGTCGACCGTCTCGGCCAAGGCGTCCAGGCAGACGTGGTAGCCCGCGAGGGCCCCATGAGCGCCGTGCGGTCCCTCGCCGCCGAGGGGGATCCACGTGGTGAACCGCAGCAGGGTCGCGTCACCGTCCGGCTCCAGCTCGAACCGCAGGCGGTCGGCGTCCCAGGTCAGCTCGAACACCCGCGGCGGGTCCCAGGTCAGGATCCGGCCCGGGAGGGACGGGTCGCCCGGGTCGACGCCGATCTCGGCGAGCTCGTCGCCGGCGGCCGCCACCGACCGGGGCCAGAACCGCAGGGTCACCTCGGCGCCCGCCGCCCGCTTGCCCACGATATCGGCCGGGAACCAGTGCTGGAGACCCTCGGACTCGGTCAGCGCGCGCCACACCGTCTCGGGCCGGTGACCCAGGCGCCGCTCGTAGCGGAGGACGACCTGCTCGCCGTCGCGCTCCATGCTGCCCATCCGGTCCATCCGGTCCATCGCCTGCTCGGCCATGCTCACTCCTCGTCGTCGTCGGACTGCTCGGCAGGGAGGCCGTCCAGGTGCCGCTCGAGGGCGTCGAGGCGGTCGGCCCAGATCTCCCGGAATGGCGCCACCCAGGCCTCGAGCTCGGCCAGCGCGTCCGGCGCGAGGGCGTAGTGGCGTCGCGGGCCGTCGACCCGGACGCGCACCAGCGCGGCCCGGTCGAGCACCCGGAGGTGCTTGGACACGTTGGGCTGGGCGACGCCGAGGGCCGCGACCAGGTCGCCGACCGGCATCTCGCCGGTCCGCAGCAGGTCAAGGATGCGTCGCCGGGTGCCGTCGGCCACCGCCTCGAAGACGTCCGGTGCTCCCATGCCGGATAATATGCCGCGTGCGGCATATGCCTGTCAAGGCATGACGTGCCCTCAGCCGTGGGCGACCGTGAGCCGCGCCTTCAACAGCGGGACGGCCGGGTGCGGCCGGCCCGCCACCGGCCGCAGCTGCTCCAGGCAGGCCTCCAGCACCGCGGTGTCGTACGGCGCCAGCTCGCTGTAGCGCAGCACCGCGTCGGGCTGGGGGTCGGCGAGCAGCGCCTCGCGGAGCGCGACGGCGACGTACTCCCCCATCTCGACCAGCGCCGGGCTCTCGGTGCCGGGCACCAGGTCGCCGCCGTAGGCCTCCACGGCGGCGGCCGCGTCGCCGCGGCGCAGCAGCCCCAGCACGTGCTCCACGTCCGTCGCGACCGGCATCAGCAGCCGGTAGGGCCGCGACGCGAGTTGGCCGCCCAGCGCGTGGCGCAGGTGGGACACCTCGGCCTTGAGCGTCGAGAAGGTGACGGCATGGTCGCCGTACAGCAGCGCGTGGAGCTGCTCGAGGGACAACCCGTCCGGGTGCAGGGCCAGCAGCGCCAGGATCTCCGTCTGGCGCCGGTTGAGCAGCAGCCGCTGCCCGTCGACGCGCGCCTCGGCGGTGCCGAGCAGGGTCATCACCAGCCCGGGGTCGGCGGTCTCCTCGGCGGCGCCCTCGTAGTGGTGGGTGTGCGGCATCGCCTGCTCGACCAGCCGCGCCAGCACCCTGGCGGTCGCGAGACCGATCGGATGGGTCCGCTCCCACGTGGTGGAGATGTCGAGGACGCCGAGCTTGGCCCCGGTGACGGGGTCGTGCATGGGTGCGGCCCAGCACACCCAGTTGTGCACGATCGGGGCGTAGTGCTCGGCGCTGAACACCATCGCCGGCCGGCTCGTGCGGTTGGCGAGGTCGAGGGCGTTGGTGCCGACCGACCGGTCGTCCCAGCGGCCGCCCCGCACGAAGTTGACGCTCTCGGCCCGGCGCCGCATCACCCGGCCGCCGTAGGTCCACAGGATGCGGGTCTGCGGGTCGGTCACCGCGACCACGAGGTCCCCGTCGGCGGCGGTACGACGCAGCTCCTCCTCCACCCGCTCGACGGCCACCTGCAGCGGCGAGTCGCGCCACCGGGCGAGCGTCTCGGACTCGTCGGCCAGCGGGGCGGCGCTCACGGTCGTCGGCACGGCCGACTCCGAGCGGGTCCAGCTCTGGTAGATCTCCGGCCGCACCAGCCGGTCCGCCCCCTCGCTGTGCTCGACGAAGCGGGTCCAGGCCTGGACCGCCTCGACCCGTTGGGCCTGCAGCTCTGCGCGCGCCATGCCGTCCAGACTAGGGCGCGGAGTGACGTGCGTCACCACGCTGCGCGCTGCCCAGGAGATCGGCGTCGTGATGGATCCGGCCGTCGGTCACCGCCAGCGGCTCGCCGCTGCCGCCCCACCGCCGGGCGATGATCTCGGCGGCGATGCTGATCGCCGTCTCCTCCGGCGTGCGGGCGCCGAGGTCCAGCCCGATCGGGCTGGAGAGCCGCGCCAGCTCGGCCTCGCCGAGCCCGGCCTCGCGCAGCCGCTGGAGCCGGTCGTCGTGGGTCCGGCGCGAGCCCATCGCGCCGACGTAGGCCAGGTCCGGCATCCGCAGCGCCTGGTCGAGGACCGGCACGTCGAACTTCGGGTCGTGGGTCAGCACGGTGATCACCGTGCGGGCGTCGATCCGCCCCGCGGCCCGCTCCGCCGCCAGGTAGCGGTGCGGCCACTCCACCACCACCTCGTCGGCCTCCGGGAACCGGCTGGCCGTCGCGAACACGGGCCGCGCGTCGCACACGGTGACGTGGTAGCCGAGGAAGCTGCCGACGCGGGCGACCGCCGCGGCGAAGTCGATCGCGCCGAAGACCAGCATCCGGGGACGGGGCGCGAACCCCCACACAAACACCCGCATCCCCTCCCCACGCCGCTCCCCGTCGGGGCCGTAGCCGAGCGTGCCGTGGTGACCGGCGGCGAGCAGGCCCAGGGCGTCGTCGCGGACGGCCGCGTCGATCCGCTCGCTCCCCAGCGACCCACGCACCTGGCGAATTTGCTGTGGATCGGCCGCCGGGACGACAAATCCGCCAGGTGCGTCATCGGGCCGGAGCACCATCCGGCGGCCGACGAGGGTGGGGTCGGGGTGCTCCACGACGGTGGCGACCGCGACCGGGCGGCCGGCCTCGATGTCGGCCGCGATGTCGCCCAGCTCGGGGAACGTCGCGCGGGAGACCTTCTCGACGTACACGTCGAGGATGCCGCCGCAGGTCAGGCCGACGGCGAACGCGTCGTCGTCGGAGACGCCGTAGCGCTGGAGCACCGGCCGCCCGGTCTCGACCACCTCGTTCGCCAGCTCGTAGACGGCGCCCTCGACGCAGCCGCCGGAGACCGAGCCGACCGCGGAGCCGTCGGGCCCCACCAGCATCGAGGCACCCGGCGGCCGCGGCGCGGACCGGAACGTCGCCACCACGGTGCCCATCCCGACCGTCTCCCCGGCCTCCCACCACGGCAGCAGCTGGCCCAGCACCTCACGCATCGGCGATCACCCCGGCGAGCTCGGCGAAGGTCGCCAGCGAGTGGCCGGCCAGGAAGTCGTCGACGTGCGGCAGCACCGCGACCACGCCCTGCTGCACCGGCGCGTAGCCGTCCTTGCCGCGGTGGGGGTTGACCCAGACGACGCGGTGCGCGAGCCGGCGCAGGCGGGCCGCCTGCTCGCCGAGGAGGCGGGCGTCCCCCCGCTCCCAGCCGTCGCTGAGCACGACCACGACGGCGCCGCGGGCCATGCCGCGCTGGCCCCACCGGTCGAGGAACGCCTGGATCGTCTCGCCGAGACGGGTGCCGCCGGACCAGTCCGGCACCGCCTCGCCGGCCGCCGCCAGGGCGCGGTCGGCGTCGCGCAGCCGCATCGCCGGCGTGAGCCGGGTGAGCCGGGTGCCGACGCTGAACACCTCGACGTCCCGCGCGGCCGTGCCGCCGCCGGCGCCCGCCGGGCCGCCGTGGGTGATCCGGTGCGCGAGGCGGAGCAGCGCGTCGGCGTAGCCGCTCATCGAGCCCGACACGTCCACCAGGACGACCACCCGGCGCGAGCGGGTGCCGCGACGCCGACGGTGGATCTGCGCGGGCTCGCCCATCCGGCGCAGGCTCGAGCGCAGCGTGAGTGAGGCGTCGACGTCGCCGCGCCGGTGCGCCGTACGGCGAGCCGCGGACCGGCGGGGAAGCCGGACCGGCAGCGCGGCGAACATCGCGGCGAGCAGGGCCCGCTCCGCGGGGTCGAGCGTCGCCACGTCCCGGTGCCGCAGCACCTCGGCGGCGCTGGCCGCGGCGCGGACCGGGTCGTCGTCGCGGCCGTCGGAGCCGTCCGCGAGCTCGTCATCGGGCAGCAGCGCCGTCGCGCGGTCGGCGCGCGGCGGTCGGCCGGGGCGGATCCCCGACGACGTCGCCGTGCTGAACCAGTCCTCGAAGACCCGGTCGTGCCGCTCGACGTCCTCGCGACTCGCACAGAGGGTGGCGCGCCCGGCGGCGCGGACGGCACCCCGGTCGGCGAGCCCGACGAGGGCGACGGCGGCGAGATAGGCGTGGGCCCGGTCCTGAGTGACCGGCACCCCGGCCGCGCGGAGCGCGCCGGCGAAGCCGAGGAGGAGCTCCTCCGGCGGCCTCGTCCCAGCGGGCGCCGCCGTCATCGGGCCAGCATCCGGTCGAGCGCCGCCCGCACCCGCTCGGCGTCGTCGCGGTACTTCACCAGCGCGCCGAGGGTCCGCGCCGCCGTCTCGACGTCGAGGTCCGCGGTGCCGAGGTGGTGCAACGCCCGGGCCCAGTCGAGGGTCTCGGCGACGCCCGGCGGCTTGAGCAGGTCGTCGCGCGAGCGCAGCTGCTGCACCACCTCCACGACCTGACGCGCGAGCTCCGCGGTCACCTCCGGCGCCCGGCTGCGCACGATCGCCACCTCGCGCTCCAGCCCGGGGTGCTCGATCCAGTGGTAGAGGCATCGCCGCTTCAGGGCGTCGTGCAGCTCCCGCGTGCGGTTGGACGTCAGCACGACCGTCGGCGGCACTGCCGCCTGCACGGCGCCGAGCTCGGGGATGGTCACCTGGTAGGTCGACAGCACCTCCAGCAGGAACGCCTCGAACTCGTCGTCGGCGCGGTCCACCTCGTCGACCAGCAGCACCGCCGGGCTCCGCTGCAGCGCGGCCAGCACCGGCCGCGCGAGCAGGAAGCGCTCGTCGTACAGGCTCTTCTCGGCCTCGGTCACGTCGCCCCCGGCCGAGCCGCCCGACAGCGCCTCGAGCGCACGCAGGTGCAGGATCTGGCGAGGGAAGTCCCAGTCGTAGAGCGCCTGGGTGGCGTCGATCCCCTCGTAGCACTGCAGCCGGATCAGCGGCTGCCCGAGTGCGGTCGCGAGCGCCTCGGCGAGCGCCGTCTTGCCCGTGCCGGGCTCGCCCTCGAGGAGCAGCGGCCGGCCCATCGCCTGGCTGAGGTAGGCCACCGTGGCCAGGTCGTCGTCGCACAGGTAGCCGGTCTCCTGCAGCCGGCCGGCGAGCGCCGCGACACGGGTGTCCATGGTGCCGACGCTAGGGCGGGGTCGTTGGTCCGAGGTTGGCCCGCGTCCGGCCTCCCGATGACCAGGGACAGTGGTCAGGGACGGCAGTCAGGGGCGGTGGTCGACGTCCGCGCCGGTCGCGAGGTCGCCGCACTCGACGAGCGCCGGCTGGTGGCGGGCGAGGTAGCCGCGCGCCCCGCGGTCGCCGGCCGCCTCGTCGCACACGCCCGGCCAGTGGTCGCGGCCGAGCAGGACGGGATGCCCCGGCGTGCCGTCGTACGACGCCCGCGCGAGCGTCGACCTGTCGCCCGGCGCCGCATCGAGGACCCGGCGCACCACCGCGGCCGTCACGTCGGGCAGGTCGACGAGGTGGACGAGCGCGGCGTCGTCCCCGCCCTCGGCGAGGGTCCGCAGGCCCGCCCGCAGCGACGCTCCCATCCCCGCCTCCCACGCGGCCGCGCGGACGGCGTGGACGGCGTGGACGGGGGACAGGTCTGGGAGCCCTTCGGCGAGCAGCCACTCCGCCTCGTCGGCCGCGGCGCCGAGCACGACCGTCACCTCGTCGCAGCCGCCGTCCAGCAGCACACCGACCGAACGGGTCAGCCACGGCCGGCCGTCGTCGTCACGCACGAGCGCCTTCGGCATGCCCATCCGCCGGCCGGCGCCGGCGGCCAGGAGGAGGCCGTGGACGGTCATGGGGACATCCTGCCCCGCGACGTCAGTTGGCGACGGTCAGCAGCACGGCGGCGTCGGTGACGGCCTCGAGGTCGTGGCGCTCCTGCGGGATGACGACGTGGTCGCCGGCAGTGCCCGACCACGTCCGGTCGCCCGCATGGAGCGCGACCTCTCCGGAGAGGACCTGCAACGTCGCCTCGTCGGGAGCCTCGTGCTCGCCGAGGCGGGCCCCGGCACGCAGCGCGATCACCGTCTGGCGCAGCCGGTGCTCGCGGCCGCCGTACACGGTCACCGCGGCGCGGCCGCTGTGGGCCCCGCGAGCCGCGGAGACCTTCTCCTCGATGATCGACGTCAGCGAGGTGCTGTCCATGGAACTCTCCCTTCCTCGACGGGGTGCCCACCGGTCGGTGGGACGGGTACGTGATGCGCGTGCTGGTGCGGGTGGTCGTGCGCGTGCCTCCCGGCGTGGGCGGCGTCCACCTGGGCCCACCCGTCGGCGCCGAGCGTGACGACGGCGACCGGGAAGATGCCGAGGTTCTCCTGGTCGATGTGGTCGGCCAGCTCGTCCAGCAGCTCCCGCACGAGGTCGGCGAAGTCGGCTGCTGAGGGGTCGAGCCCGTCGAGCACAACCCCGAACTGGCGGTGGTCGCCCTCGAGCCGATCGAGCACCTCGACGTACTCGCCGGTCGCGCGGAGCGCGGCGAAGAGCCCGGCCTCCTCACGCCGTGCGTGCGGGCCCAGCTGCGCGCGCAGCTCGCGAAGGAGCGCCAGCGTCCGGTGACGGTCGGACTCGGCCAACGACCGGCGCACCCTCGCACTCAGCTCCATCAGCTCGAAGTGCTCGTCCATCAGCTGGGCGATCGGCTCCACGCCCCGGCATCCGCAGTGCTCGCACATGCCGCCATTCCACCTGCTCCGGCACCCGCGCGGCAGGGGCGAAGGTCCCACCGAAGCAGGACCTCCGTTCAGCGTCCGACCCGCTCCCAGCCGGGCCGCGGACTGTGGCTGCCGAGCTGCCGGTCGTCCCGGCTGCGATAGACGATGTAGGGCCGGGTGAGGTAGCCGAGCGGTGCGCTGAAGACGTGCACGAGACGGGTGAACGGCCAGATCGCGAAGAGCAGGAAGGCCGTGAGCGCATGCAGCTGGAAACCGAGCGGCGCCTCGGCCATCAACGCGGCGTCCGGCTGGAACGCCAGGAAGGACCGGTACCAGACCGACACCCCCTCCCGGTAGTTGTACTCACCGCCGATGGTGAAGATCGAGCCGGCGATGGTGTTCCACATCCCGAGGATGATCACCACGGCGAGGAAGAAGTACATGACCTTGTCCATCACGGTGGTGGCCGAGAAGACCGGACCCACCGTCCGGCGGCGATAGATGAGCAGCACCATGCCCGCGACGGCCATCACGCCCGCGAGCAGCCCCCCGATCACGGCGATGTAGTGGTAGAGGTGGTCGTCGATGCCGACGGCCTCCGTCCACGAGCGGGGCACGAGCAGGCCGATCACGTGGCCACCCACGACGCCCAGCATGCCGAAGTGGAACAGCGGGGACCCCAGCCGCAGCAACCGGTCCTCGTAGAGCTGGGAGGACCGCGTGGTCCAGCCGAACTTGTCGTACCGGTAACGCCAGAAGTGGCCGACGACGAACACCGTCAGGCAGATGTAGGGGAACACCACCCACAGGAAGGTCTCCATCAGCGAGCTCCTCGCACGGTCGGCATGGGCAGGGGCGTCGGTCCGGAGCGCCCCGGGGCCGCGGGTCCGGGGTCGAAGCCGGGAGTGGCGTACGGAGTCAGGCCGACCTCCTCGGCAGGAGGCCCTTCCGCGGCGAGCCGGCGAATCGCATCGACCTCGTCGCCGTCGAGCGGGGGAAGGGTCGCGGTGACGGCCTCGACCGCGCCGGCCCACCGCGAGCCGCTCTCCGCCAGGCCCAGACGGAGCAGCTCCAGCCCCGCCCGGTGGTCGAGCAGCAGCTGTCGGCCCCGCTCGGGGTCGACGGTGGCGGCGTACTCGAGCACCACGCAGAGGTGGTCGGGGAGCTCACCCCCAGCGAGCTCCCCGTCCGCCCCCAGCTCGGCGCCGGACTCCAGGTAGGCCTGCTTGAAGCGCAGCAGCGCCATTCCTCGCTTGCGGGTGTCACCGTGTGCGAAGTAGGTCAGGAACAGGTTGTGGCGCCGTCGGCTGTCGAAGGTGTCGACGTAGTCGGCCTGCAGGTCGACCAGCGACACCCCGTCGAGCCGGGCGACCGCCGCGCCGAGTGGCTGACCGACCTGCGGGGGCAGGGCGGCGACGACCCGATCGACGAGGCGCAGCCGGTCGGCGAGGTCGTCGCCGGGATAGTCGAGCAGCAGCGACGCGGCCTGCCACACCCAGCCCTGCTGGTCGCGGGACAAGGCGGTGCCGGAGCGGCGGGCACGGCGCAGCGCGGTCCTCATCGGGCGTCCGTCCCGCCGGTGCGCTCGTCGGCGACGTTGCGGCCCGAGTGCTCTCCGATCGTGCCGGCCTGGGTCTCCTGCTCCGACCCGAGTACGCCGGTGCCGCCCGTCAGTCCGGCTGCGGGCCGCTCGCCGTCCGCGTCCGGCCTCGGCGGGAACAACCCCTGGGGCGAGCCCTTCCCGTCCCAGTTGAGCAGGTTGATCCGCGCGGACTTGTCGTCGGGCGCGGCGAAGGTGTCCGCGGTCTGCCGGTCCTGCAGCATCTGGAAGTTCTCGACCGCGATCGGCAGCGGCCGGCCCGAGCCCTCCCCGAAGGGGCCCTGCTGGCCGCCGCCGTAGTCGGCGACCGCGCACTCCGTCGCGATCTCCTCCAGCGAGTGGGCCTGCTCCGCGTGCGCAGGAGGGATCACGTAGCGCTCGTCGTACTTGGCGAGGGCGAGCAGGCGGTACATGTCGTACATGTCCTCCTCGCTCATCCCCACCGACGCCGGGATCGCGGCGTCGGGCTCACGCCCGAGGTTGATGTCACGCATGTAGGAGCGCATCGCGGCGAGCTGCTTGAGGACCCGCTGGACCGGTACGACGTCCCCGGCCGTGAACAGCTCGGCGAGGTACTCGACCGGGATCCTGAGGGCGTCGATGGCGGCGAACAGGTTGCCCTTGTCCTCGGCGTCGTAGCCGGTGTCCTTGACGACGTCGACGACCGGCGAGAGGGGCGGGATGTACCAGACCATCGGCATCGTCCGGTACTCGGGATGCAGGGGCAGCGCCACCTTGTAGACGTTGATGAGCGCGTGGATCGGTGACCGCTGGGCGGCCTGGACCCAGTCGCGGGGGATGCCGTCCCGCTCCGCCGCCGCCTCCACCTCGGGGTCGTTGGGGTCGAGCAGCACCGAGCGCTGCGCCTCGTAGAGATCGTGCTCGTCCGGCGTGGCCGCCGCCTCCAGGACCGCGTCGGCGTCGTAGAGGACCAGCCCGATGTAGCGGAGGCGCCCGACGCAGGTCTCGGAGCAGACGGTCGGCATGCCGACCTCGATGCGGGGGAAGCAGAAGGTGCACTTCTCGGCCTTGCCGGTGCGGTGGTTGAAGTACACCTTCTTGTACGGGCACCCGGAGACGCACATCCGCCACCCGCGGCAGCGGTCCTGGTCGACGAGGACGATGCCGTCCTCGGAGCGCTTGTAGATCGCGCCACTGGGACACGAGGCCGCGCAGGACGGATTGAGGCAGTGCTCACAGATGCGCGGCAGGTAGAACATGAAGGTCTGCTCGAACTCGAACTTCACCTTGTCGGCGATCTTCTGGAGCATCGGGTCGTGCTCGAGGGTCGCGGCCGACCCGCCGAGGTTGTCGTCCCAGTTCGACGACCACTCGATCTTCATGTCCTTGCCCGACAGCAGGGACTTGGGCCGCGCCACGGGGGTGTGCTCCTGGGCGGGCGCGTCGGTGAGCGTGGCGTAGTCATAGGTCCACGGCTCGTAGTAGTCCTGGATCGAGGGCATCTTGGGGTTGGAGAAGATGGTCGCCAGCTTCTTCAGGCGGCCCCCTGCCTTGAGCCGGAGCCGGCCCCGCTTGTTGAGCTCCCAGCCGCCCTTCCACTCCTCCTGGTCCTCGTACGTCCGTGGGTAGCCCTGCCCCGGCCGGGTCTCGACGTTGTTGAACCAGACGTACTCCGTGCCGGTGCGGTTGGTCCATGCCTGCTTGCAGGTCACCGAGCAGGTGTGGCAGCCGATGCACTTGTCGAGGTTCATCACCATCGCCATCTGAGCCATCACCCGCATCAGTAGGTCACCTCCTGGTTGCGCTTGCGGATCACGGTGACCTCGTCGCGTTGGTTGCCCGTCGGACCCAGGTAGTTGAAGGCGAACGCCAGCTGCGCGTAGCCGCCGATCAGGTGGCTGGGCTTCACCAGGATCCGGGTGAGCGAGTTGTGGATGCCGCCGCGCTTGCCCGAGGTCTCCGCGATGGGCACGTCGATCAGCCTGTCCTGTGCGTGGTGCATGTAGACGGTGCCCTCCGGCATCCGGTGGGAGACGATGGCGCGGGCCACGACGACGCCGTTGCGATTGACCGCCTCGATCCAGTCGTTGTCCGCGACGCCGACCTTGGCGGCGTCCTTGTCGCTCATCCAGATGGTCTGCCCGCCGCGCGAGAGGGACAGCATGAACAGGTTGTCCTGGTACTCGGAGTGGATGGACCACTTGTTGTGCGGAGTCAGGTAGCGGACCGTGACCGTCCGCTCGCCCATCGCCATGCCGGTGCTGCCGAGGTCGGGCTCGGCGAAGAGCGCCCCCATGTTGAGAGGCGGTCGGTAGACGGGCAGCGACTCCCCCAGCTCCGCCATCCAGTCGTGGTCCAGGTAGAAGTGCTGGCGGCCGGTCAGGGTGTGCCAGGGCTTGTGGCGCTCGACGTTGATGGTGAACGGCGAGTAGCGGCGGCCGCCGCTCTCCGAGCCCGACCACTCCGGCGAAGTGATCACCGGCACGGGCGCGGAGACGGTGTCGGCGAAGGTGATCTGCTTGCCCTCGTGCTCGGCGGCGAGGTCGTGGAGCTCAGTGCCGGTGCGCTTCTCGAGCGTCTTGAAGCCCTGGGTGGCGAGGTGGCCGTTTGTGGTCCCCGAGAGGGCGAGGATCGCCTCGCAGGCGTGGATGTCGCGCTTCAGGGAGGGCCGGCCGTCGGCGGGGCCGCCACGGACCGGGCCGTTCTTCTTGCGCAGGTAGTCGATCGAGGCGCCCACGTCGTAGGTGATGCCCTTCGTCGTCGTACCGAGGGTGTCCAGGAGCGGCCCGAGCGCCTGCATCTGCGCGCCGATCGCCGTGTAGTCGCGCTCGACCTCGACGATCTTCGGCATCGTCACCCCGGGTACCGGGTCGCACTCGCCGTGCTTCCAGTCCCGCACGACGCCGTGTGGGTTGGCCATCGCGTCCGCGGTGTCGTGCAGCAGCGGGACCGCCACCACGTCCGTGCGCGTGTCGAGCCGCCCTGCCGCGAGCTCGCTGAACTTCGTCGCGATCGCCTGCCAGGCGTCCCAGTCGGTCCGCGTCTCCCACGGGGGCGCGATGGCCGGGTTGAACGAGTGCACGAAGGGATGCATGTCGGTGGTGTTCAGGTCGTGCTTCTCGTACCACGTGGCTGCAGGCAGGACGACGTCGGAGAAGATGGTGGTGCTGGTCTGGCGGAAGTCCAGGGTCAACAGCAGGTCCAGCTTGCCCTCCGGGGCCTGGTCGTGCCAGGCCACCTCCGCGGGACGCTGGTCGTCCCCCGCCTCGCTGGCGCGCAGCGAGCTGTCGGTTCCGAGCAGGTGCTTGAGGAAGTACTCGTTGCCCTTGCCCGAGGAGCCGAGGAGGTTCGCTCGCCAGATGCTGAGGATCCGGGGGAAGTTCTCCGGTGCGTCGGGGTCCTCGGCCGCGAAGCGCAGGTCCCCGGCCTTGAGCTGGTCGACGACGTGCTCGGCCACCGGCTTCCCCGCGGAGGCTGCCTCGTCCGCCAGGTCGAGCGGGTTCCGGTCGAAGGTGGGGTAGGACGGCATCCACCCCATCCGTGCGCTCTTCGCGATCACGTCGGCGGTGGTGAGCCCGGCCAGCCTGCCCGAGCCGGTGGCGGCAGCGACGGTGTCCGCCCCGAACGTGTCGTAGCGGAACTGGTCGGTGTGGAGGTACCAGTACGCGGTGTGGATCATCTGTCGTGGTGGACGCTTCCAGTCCAGCCCGAAGGCCAGCTGGGCCCACCCGGTCACCGGCCGGCACTTCTCCTGACCGACGTAGTGGGCCCAGCCACCGCCGTTCACGCCCTGGCACCCGGTCAGCGTGGTCAGCCCCAGGAACCCGCGGTAGATCGTGTCGGAGTGGAACCAGTGGTTGGTGCCGGCGCCCATCAGGATCATCGAACGCCCGCCCGAGTCTTCCGCGTTCTGGGCGAACTCGCGGGCGATCCTGGCCGCCGCGGACGCCGGAACGCCGGTGATGCGCTCCTGCCAGGCCGGCGTGTACGGCGCGGTGGCGTCGTCGTACGACGTCGCGTAGCCGGCCGTCAGCCCGCTGCGGGCCACGCCGTACTGGGCGAGCATCAGGTCGAACACCGTCGTCACGAGGCGGCCGGCGACGCGCCGTACCGGCACCTCACGGGCCAACGAGCCGGGTGTGCCGTCGTGGTCGTCGAAGCGGGGCAGCTCGACCGAGACCGTCGGCGCCCCCGCCGCCAGCAGGGTGAGGGCCGGGTCGACCTCACCGAGGTCGAGGTTCCACCGGCCGAGGTCCGCCTCGCCGAACCGGTGCCCGAGGGCGCCGTTGGGGACCACCACCTCGCCGGTGCGCGCGTCGATGAGCGCGGGCTTGAAGTGCGCGTTCGCCGTCTCGGCCTGGTCCGGCAGGTCGGCGGCCGTGAGGAACTTCCCGGCGCGGTGGGTCGTGCCGCCCTCCACCTCGTCCAGCGCGACGAGGTAGGGCAGGTCGGTGTACTTCTTGGTGTAGTCGGTGAAGTACGGCGTCTGCCGGTCGACGAAGAACTCCTTGAGGATGACGTGACCCATCGCCATCGCCAGCGCGCCGTCCGTGCCCGGCGCGATGGCGAGCCACTCGTCGGCGAACTTCACGTTGTCGGCGTAGTCGGGCGAGACGACGACCACCTTCTGACCCCGGTAGCGCGCCTCGGCCATCCAGTGGGCGTCCGGCGTGCGGGTCACCGGCACGTTGGAGCCCCACATCACCAGGTAGCCGGCGTCCCACCAGTCGCCGGACTCGGGCACGTCGGTCTGGTCGCCGAACATCTGCGGCGAGGCGACCGGCAGGTCGGCGTACCAGTCGTAGAACGAGAGCATCGAGCCCCCGACCATCGAGGTGAACCGGGCGCCGGAGGCGTGGGACACCATCGACATCGCCGGGATCGGAGAGAACCCGGCGACCCGGTCGGGCCCCCACTTGCGGATCGTGTGCACGTAGGCGGCCGCCACCATCTCGGTGGCCTCGTCCCAGGTCGCTCGGACCAGACCGCCCTTGCCACGCGCCGACTTGTAGGCCCGCGCCCGCTGCGGGTTGTCGACGACATGGGCCCAGGCCGCCACCGGGTCACCGCCGTGCTGCTTCTTCGCCTCGCGGTACATCTGCAGCAGCACGCCGCGTACGTACGGGTAGCGCACCCGCGTCGGGCTGTAGGTGTACCAGGAGAAGGCCGCGCCCCGTGGGCACCCTCGCGGCTCGTACTCCGGCGAGTCCGGGCCGACCGAGGGATAGTCGGTCTGCTGCGTCTCCCAGGTGATGATGCCGTCCTTGACATACACCTTCCACGAGCAGGAGCCGGTGCAGTTGACCCCGTGGGTGGACCGCACCACCTTGTCGTGGCTCCACCTGTCCCGGTAGAAGTCGTCCGCGCCGCGCCCTCCCTTCTGGGTCAGCGTGCGGAGGTCCGCGGACACCCTGCCCTTGGTGAAGTACCGACGGGTCCGCACCAGCGCCTCGGCCAGTCCTCCGTCGAGCCCCGGATCGACCCGGTGCCCTTCGTCGTGGCGCCGGGTGTCATCGGAGTGCGTTGTCACGTGGTGGCCCTCTCCTTGGCGGTGTTGCGGACGATGGTCAGCGTAAGCACGAGGGTGAGCGCAGCGGTGGCGGCGAGCAGCCACAGCCCGATCGCGTAGGAGTCCGTGCGCCCGTAGACGTAGCCCATGATCAGCGGCGGCACGAACCCGCCGAGACCCCCGGCAGCTCCGACGAGGCCGGTGATCCCGCCGACCCGAGACGGCTCGCTGACCTGGGCGATGAGGGCGAAGGTGGCGCCGCTGCCGGAGCCGAGCGCGGCAGCCATGGCGAGGAACGCCACCGTGCCGATGCCGTCGAGCGGCGGGGTCCCGGCGGCGATCGCCGCGCAGACCACCACCATCGCATAGCCGGCGGCGAGCACCGGGATGGCGCCGAGGCGGTCGGCGAGCCAGCCGCCGACCGGCCGCATCAGGACAGCGACCACCACGAAGCCGGCCATCCGGTTCGAGGCATCGGCAGCGGTGAGGCCGTGGGCGGTCTTGAGGTACGCCGGCAGGTACACCGAGAAGGCGACGTACCCACCGAAGGCGACGGCGTAGAGCGCGCAGGCCTGCCACGTGATCGGAAGCCTCGACGTCGCCGCCAGCCGCGAGGCGAGGGAGGCCGTCGGCAGCGTCCTGCCGGGGGCGTCCCGCAGCAGCAGCCAGGCCACCACGGCGTAGACGGCCAGGATGGCCGCCGTGATCAGGAACGGCGACCGGTGGCCGAGGCCGTCGTAGAGGCGGACGGTGGTGAGCGCACTGATCGCGGTGCCGCCCATGCCCGCCCCGAAGATGCCGATCGCGAGTCCGCGGCGCTCCGGCGGGAACCAGGCGTTGACGAAGGGGACACCCACGGCGAACGCCGTGCCGCCGATGCCGAGGAAGAAGCCTCCCACCAGGATCAACGAATAGGAGTCCAGCGCGAAGAAGGCCACGAAGAGGACCGGGACGATCGTCGCCGCGGACACCAGCGGGAACATGACGCGTCCGCCGAACCGGTCGGTCAGGGCGCCGACGACGATCCTGCCGAGGGACCCGACGATCACCGGCACCGCGACCATCAGGGAGACGTCGGCCTCGCTCAGGTCGCCGAGGACTCCGGAGTCCCGGAACAGCGGCCCGAGAGGACTGATGAGCGCCCAGGCCCAGAAGTTCACCACGAAGCCCACCGTGGCGATCCCGAGCATCAGCCATGGGGAGCCGGACCGGGCCTCCGTGGCCTGGTCGTGGGTGTCGCTCCCTGTGGCAGCCGTCAATGTGCCTCCGGCACCTCGCGCGTGGTCCATGGTCCGACCCTCGCACCCGACTGACACCCGGTCACAGGGGCCTAGGTACCCCGGCCTCGGGACCAATATCCGCCCTCAGATGACATTGGTCCCGGCGCGGCGGGGCCCCGTGCGGCCCGCTCCGGGCCGTCCTCCGGAAAAAGCACAGGGCCCCCGCCGGAGCGGGGGCCCTGCGAAGGGGTTCTGCTGGGGGCCGGACTCAGAAGTCCATGCCGCCCATGCCGCCGGTCGGGTCGCCCGCGGGGGCGGCCTTCTCCGGCTTGTCGGCCACGACGGCCTCGGTGGTGAGGAACAGCGCGGCGATCGACGCGGCGTTCTGCAGCGCCGAGCGGGTCACCTTGGCCGGGTCGATGATGCCCTCGCCCAGCAGGTCGACGTACTCGCCGGTCGCGGCGTTGAGGCCCTGGCCGACCGGGAGGCCGGCGACCTTCTCCGCCACGACGCCGCCCTCGAGGCCGGCGTTGATCGCGATCTGCTTCAGCGGCGCGGAGAGCGCCACCTTCACGATGTTGGCACCGGTCGCCTCGTCGCCGTCGAGCTCGAGCTTGTCGAAGGCCGACGAGCCGGCCTGGACCAGCGCGACGCCACCACCGGGGAGGATGCCCTCCTCGACGGCCGCCTTCGCGTTGCGGACGGCGTCCTCGATGCGGTGCTTGCGCTCCTTGAGCTCGACCTCGGTCGCCGCGCCGACCTTGATGACGGCCACGCCGCCGGCCAGCTTGGCGAGGCGCTCCTGGAGCTTCTCGCGGTCGTAGTCGGAGTCGGACTTCTCGATCTCCGCGCGGATCTGGTTGACCCGGCCCTCGATCTGGGCGGCGTCGCCGGCGCCCTCGACGATCGTGGTCTCGTCCTTGGTGACGACGACCTTGCGGGCCTGGCCGAGCAGCTCCAGGCCGGCGGTCTCGAGCTTGAGGCCCACCTCCTCGGAGATGACCTGGCCGCCGGTGAGGATCGCGATGTCCTGCAGCATCGCCTTGCGGCGGTCGCCGAAGCCGGGCGCCTTGACCGCGACGGACTTGAAGGTGCCGCGGATCTTGTTGACGACCAGGGTCGACAGCGCCTCGCCGTCGACGTCCTCGGCGATGATGACGAGCGGCTTGCCCGACTGCATGACCTTCTCCAGCAGCGGGAGCAGGTCCTTGACGTTGCTGATCTTGGAGTTGGCGATCAGGACGTAGGCGTCCTCGAGCACGGTCTCCATGCGCTCGGGGTCGGTGACGAAGTAGGCCGAGATGTAGCCCTTGTCGAACCGCATGCCCTCGGTGAGCTCGAGGTCGATGCCGAACGTGTTCGACTCCTCGACCGTGATCACGCCCTCCTTGCCGACCTTGTCCATCGCCTCGGCGATGGCGTCGCCGACGGTGGTGTCGCCACCGGCGGAGATCGTCGCGGTGGCCGCGATCTGCTCGCGGGTCTCGACCTCCTTGGCCATGCCGAGCAGCTGCTCGGACACGGCGGAGACGGCCGACTCGATGCCGCGCTTGAGACCCATCGGGTTCGCGCCCGCGGCGACGTTGCGGAGGCCCTCCTTCACGAGCGCCTGCGCGAGCACGGTCGCCGTCGTCGTGCCGTCACCGGCGACGTCGTCGGTCTTCTTGGCGACCTCCTTGACCAGCTCGGCGCCGATCTTCTCGTAGGGGTCCTCGAGCTCGATCTCCTTGGCGATGGACACACCGTCGTTGGTGATCGTGGGGGCGCCCCACTTCTTCTCCAGCACGACGTTGCGGCCCTTGGGGCCGAGGGTGACCTTGACGGCGTCTGCGAGCGTGTTCATGCCACGCTCGAGGCCGCGCCGGGCCTCCTCGTTGAAAGCAATCAGCTTCGGCATAACTCCTGCGATTCCTTCGCAATCGAGTTGTGGGGATCCGGCTCGTTGCCCGCGACGGACGGCCAGGCCGACCGGTGGACCCTTCCCACCGTCGCTGCTGACCTCAACTCCCCGGACCGGGGTCTTTTTGTCACTCTCATGAGGAGAGTGCCAACGTCATGTTTAGCACTCGCCCCCTGCGAGTGCAAGCGGTGGGTCACCCGTCCAGCCGGGCCACGACCAGGTCGGCGAACCGGCCGGCGTTGTCCGGCGCCACGTCGAGGTAGAGGCCCGGCTCGATGAGCTCCAGCTCGCTGACGACCCACGCGTCCTGCCAGCGCATCAGGTCCACCCGGGCGTAGGCGAGGTCGGCCTCGCGGCCCGACGCGCCGGCCGCCACGCGTCGTACGACGTCCTCGGCGAGGGCCGCCCGCGCCCGGTCCAGCGGCACCGCCCGGCTGCTGCCGCCGTAGGACTCGTGGACCCGGACCTCCTCGCCGGCGACCGCCTTGTCGACCTGCGCGACGGCCCTGCCCTCCAGCACGAAGACGGAGGTCTCGCCGCTGGTGCGCACCGACTCGACCAGGGGCTGGACCACCCACGGTCCGCGGACCAGGCCCTCCAGCCGCTCGTCGCGCACGGAGGCGGCCACCACCAGCCCCACTCCCCCGGCGCCGACCCGCGGCTTCACCACGACGGTCCCCCAGCGCGCGAGCGCGTCGCCGAGCCCGGTGGCCAGGGTGCGGTCGTCGAGCAGCGCGGTCGGCACGACCGGCGCCACGGCGTCGGTGCCGGCGAGCTCGAGGAGGTAGGCCTTGTCGGCGTTCCAGGCGAACACCTCCGCGCCGTTGAGCAGCGGCGTCGACTCCTCGACGCGTCGGGCCCAGGCGAGGAACTCGGGCAGCCGCCGGTGGTAGTCCCACGTCGAGCGGGCCGCGACCAGGTCGGCGCGCGCCCAGTCGACCGCGGGGTCGTCCCAGCACGCCCACCGGGCGTCGACCCCTCGCTCGGCCAGGGCCCGGACCAGCAGGTCGCCTCCGGGCTCACCGTCGGGGAGCAGGCTGAACGTCGCGAGCACGACCGTGGGCACCGGGCGACCCTACGCAGGGGCCCACGATCCGCGCTCGTCGGCCTCCGGGCCGGCGCTGCCGGGAGCCGGGCGCTCGAGGACGACCGGCGGGTGGTGGCCGAACGGCACCCTCTCCGCGTGGCCGAGCGCCAGCAGCACCGACGGCAGCAGCGCCTTGGCCGTCCGCTTGTAGCCGAGGGCGCTCGGGTGGAACCGGTCCAGGCTGAACATCTCGTCGGGGTTGGTGATGAAGAACGGTCCGACGACGTGGGCGAGGGACACCGCGTGCGCCCCGTTGCGCACGGCGGCCTCCGCCTGGGCAACGGCCAGCTGGCGGGAGACCCGGGACCCGAGGGCCCGCAGCGGTTGCGGCACCGGACGGAGCGCGCCGAGGTCGGGACAGGTGCCGACGACCACCTCGGTGCCCTCCTCGCGGAGGCGCACCAGCGCCTCCTCGAGGTAGGCGACCGACGCCGAGAGCGGCACTCGGTGGGTGACGTCGTTGCCGCCGACCACGATGACCGCGACGTCGGCGCGGTAGCCCGGCGGCAGTCCGTCCAGCTGTGCCGCGAGTGCGGACGTCTCCGAGCCGACCACCGCACCGGTGGTCAGCCGCACGGAGCGGTGCACCTCGTTGGCGAGGCCGCGGGCCAGCCGGGCGCCGAGGGTGTCCTTCGGGCGCTCGGCGCCCAGCCCGGCCGCGATCGAGTCCCCGAGCAGGAGGAGGTCCAGCGGCTCGCCGTACGACGGCTTCCAGGTGCGGTCGGCGTCGAGGGCCTCCTCGCCGAGCGGCTTGCCGATCGCCTGCCGTGCCCGCGCTGCCTGGCGGCGCAGCAGCTCGCGGGTGCCGCCGGCGGTCAGGCTGACGCCCGCCGCGGCGAGGCTCGTGGCGACCAGGGCCTTGCGGGTGCGGCTCATGGCTGCTTTGAACCAGACCCGCCTGAACGGACCGTGGCCGGCCGGTGGCCTCCGCGTGTCCAGCGCGGCGTCAGGACCCGATCTGCGTCACGACCTCGGTCACGGGCTCGTGCCGCACGGGGAAGTTGACCGACGCCGCGATGAAGCAGTTGCGGCTGGCCTCGGCGTGGATCTCGCCGGCGACGTCGCGCATGGAGGGATCGGTGATCGTCACCCGCGGCCGCAGCGTCACCGAGGTGAACCGACCGCCCTGGCCCTCCTGAACCATGGTGCCGACCGGCGAGTCGTCGTAGGCGACCACGACCACGCCGTGGTTGACCGCGGAGTGGAGGTAGGACAGCAGGTGGCACTGCCCGAGGGCGGCGAGCAGCAGCTCCTCGGGATTCCACCGCGACGCGTCGCCGCGGAAGGTCGGGTCGGCCGAGCCGAGCAGGTCCGGCTTGCCCTCGGCCCGGAGCAGCACGTCGCGGCCGTAGTCGCGGTAGCCGCTGGTGCCCGTGCCCCGGTTGCCCTGCCAGGTGAGGTCGAGGGAGTAGCGGTGTTCGGGCACAGCCCGGAGGTTTTCCTGCAACGTGTCAACCCCCGGCGACCGCCGGGATCACCGAGATCTCGGTGCCGTCGGGGGTGGGGGTGGCGAGCTCGTCGGCGAAGCGGACGTCGTCGTTGTCGACGTAGACGTTGACGAAGCGCCGCAGCTTGCCCTCCTCGTCGAGGATGCGGCCCTTGATGCCGGCGTACTTGGCGTCCAGGTCGTCCAGCACCTCCGCGACGTTGGCGCCGTCGGCGGAGACCTCGGACTCGCCGCCGGTGTAGCTGCGCAGGATGGTGGGGATGCGGACGGAGACGCTCACGGGGATTCCTCTGGAGTGGACGGGCCGGTCAGACGATGCCGGCGGACTTGAAGGCGGCGTAGGTGGGGGCGATCGTCGCGGCGGGGCCGACCTGGCCGGAGACCGCGTCGAGGGTCTTCAGGCCGTGGCCGGTGTTGATCACGACGGTCTCGAGGGTGGGGTCGAGCTGACCGGTCTCGACGAGCTTCTTCGTCACCGCGAGGGTGGTGCCACCCGCGGTCTCGGTGAAGATGCCCTCGGTGCGGGCGAGCAGCACGATGCCGGCCCGGATCTCCTCGTCGGTGACCTCCTCGACGGCGCCGCCGGTGCTGCGGGTGATGTCGAGGACGTAGATGCCGTCGGCGGGGTTGCCGATCGCGAGGCTCTTGGCGATGGTGTCGGGCTTCACCGGGCGGATCGCGTCGACGCCGGCCTTGTAGGCGGCCGCGACGGGGTTGCACCCCTCGGCCTGCGCGCCGAAGACCTTGTAGGGCTTGTCCTCGACCAGGCCCAGCTTCACCAGCTCCTGGAACGCCTTGTGCACCTTGGTCAGCTGGGAGCCGGACGCCACCGGGATCACGATCTGGTCGGGGAGCCGCCAGCCCAGCTGCTCGGCGATCTCGTAGCCGAGCGTCTTGGAGCCCTCGGCGTAGTAGGGGCGGACATTGACGTTGACGAAGGCCCAGCCGTCCTCCTCCCCCGCGATCTCGGACGCGAGCTTGTTGACGTCGTCGTAGTTGCCGTCGACGGCGACGAGGTTCTCGGTGAAGATCGCCGAGTTCACCTGCTTGGGCTGCTCGAGGTTGCTCGGGATGAAGACGACGGTCTTGATCCCGGCCCGGGCTCCGGCGGCGGCGACCGCGTTGGCCAGGTTGCCGGTCGAGGGGCAGGCGAAGACCTTCGCGTCGAGCTCGCGCGCCGCGCTCAGGGCGCAGGCCACGACCCGGTCCTTGAAGGAGTTCGTCGGGTTCGTCGAGTCGTCCTTGACCCACAGGGTCTCGATGCCGAGCTCGCGGGCGAGGTTGTCGGCCCTGAGCAGCCGGGTGAAGCCGGGCTCGGTGTTGGGGCTGGACTCGATGTCGGTCGGCACCGGCAGCAGCGCCTTGTAGCGCCAGATGTTGCGGGGCCCGGCCTCGATCTCCCCACGGGTCAGCGCCGGGAAGTCGTAGGCGATCTCCAGCGGACCGAAGCACTCCGGACAGGCGTAGAACGGGCCGAGGGCGACCTCGTGGCCACACTCGCGACAGGAGAGGGCGGTGGCGTGGCCGAAGGCTCCCTCGCGGAGACCGGTCCGGGTGGGCTGGTCGCTGGGCGCCGCGTCGGCGGCTCGTCCGGTTCCGGGCTCGGACTCGGTGGTCACGGCGGCGCTCATGGATCCTCCTTCTCATCTGTCCCGCGCGACGGTCGCACCGGGTCGGATTTGGCACCGTTTCCGCGACGGACGCCCGTGCTGGCGCGTTCGGGAGCTCGCGGCGGTTGCCGGGACTTCTCAGGGCCGTTCCCTCAGTCCCTCTGGATGAGCAGGCACAACGTATCGCTGAGCCCGGCGAGCACCGAATCCGGGTTCCATCAGGTGAGACGCGCGTCCGCGATGCGGACAGCGTCGTCATCGCTCCGTACGCCGTCCTCCGCACTTCTCGCCGTCAGTTGTCGATCTGCGGCGGTCCCGAACGTCAACCCGATGACAGACACCCGACCAACTGAGAGGTTGCCACCATGACCACCTATGTCGTACTGCTCCCCGGCGACGAGTCCGTGTGGGAGCGCGCCACTGCTGAGGAGCAGGCCGCCGTGTTCGCCCGCCACGAGGAGTTCAGTCGCGCCCTCGCGGAGTTGGCCCACACCGTGACCGGCGGGGCGGAGCTCACCCACTCCCGCACCACGAAGCAGGTCGCCCGCGACAGCGCCGGCGCAGTCCTGGTCACCGACGGGCCTTTCGCGGAGACCGTCGAGCAGCTGAGCGGCTTCTACGTCGTGGAGTCCGACGACCTCGACGACCTCCTCGAGGTGTCCGCGATCCTCGCCGACCCCGGCGGCGCCCCGGTCGAGGTGCGGGCGGCGGTGGACCACGACACCGACGCCTCCTGACCGGGCATCACCCCGACATGAGCGAGGAGGCGCACGCGGCGCTCGCCTGCGCCCAGCGCGACGAGTGGGGCCGGCTCCTGGCCCTGCTCGTCGCGCGGTTCCGGCGCCTCGACCTCGCCGAGGACGCGCTGGCCGACGCCTTCGAGGCCGCTGCCCGGACCTGGCCGACCGAAGGGGTGCCGACGAACCGGGGTGCCTGGCTGCTCACCACCGCCCGGCGGCGTGCGCTCGACCGGCTGCGCAGGGAGCAGGTGCTCGCGCGGTCGATGCCCCTGCTGACCGTGGAGGCTGGGCTCGCCGAGCAGGCGCAGCGCGTCATGGCCGACAGCGGCGAGCGGCTGGTGGACGAGCGGCTGCGGCTGGTCCTGCTGTGCGCCCACCCGAGACTGTCGCGGGAGGCCGCGGCGGCGCTCGCGCTGCGGCTCGTGCTGGGCGTCGCCACGGCCGACATCGCTCGGCTGTTCCTGCAGTCGACCACCACCATGGCCGCGCGGCTCACCCGGGCGAAGCAGCGGCTCGCCGGGGAGCGCTTCGAGCTGCCCGCCGGAGCCCGGCTGGCTGACCGGCTGACCGTGGCGACCGAGGTGGCCTACCTCGCGTTCACGGCCGGCTACGCGCCGGCGTCCGGGCCGGACGTCCTGCGGGCCGAGCTCGCCGGCGAGGCGGTGCGCCTGGTGCAGGTGCTGCGCGACGTGCTGCCCGACGAGGCCGACGACCGGCAGCGGGCGGACCTCGACGCGCTGCTGGCGCTGATGCTCCTCCAGCACTCGCGCCGCGACGCGCGGGGCGCCGACGGCGACCTGGTGCTGCTGGCCGACCAGGACCGCTCGCGGTGGCGCCACGACGAGATCGCCGAGGCGCTCGAGCTCCTCACGCCGATGGCCGCCGCCCCGGCGACGCCGTACCTGCTGCAGGCGCTGATCGCCGCCGAGCACGGCATCGCGCCCGTCACGGAGGCGACCGCGTGGGACCGGATCCTCGCGCGGTACGACGAGCTGCTCGCCGTCGCCGACTCCCCCGTCGTGCGCCTCAACCGCGCCGTGGCCCTGGCCGAGGTCGAGGGCCCGAGCGCCGGCCTGGACGCGCTCGCCCGGGTGGCTCTGCGCGGCCACCGGCTCCCGGCGGTCCGGGCCGAGCTGCTGGCCCGGGTCGGCGACCCCGCCGCCGCCCGGGAGGCGTACGACGCCGCGCTGGCGCTGTGCGACAACGAGGCCGAGCGCAGCCACCTCCGCCGGCGGCGCGCCGCGCTGCCCTGATCAGCCGTGCGCCGCTGCGGCGTCGTCGGTGAGCCGGCGCAGCAGCCGCAGCACGCCCTCCGGGCCGGGGACGACCACGTCGGACAGCGGCAGCAGGGCGCTCTGCTCGTCGGAGGCCGAGCACACGCGCAGCGTGGCCAGGCCCTGCTTGCCGAGCTCGGCGACGGCCTCGAACGCCTCGACGTCGCCGAGGTCGTCTCCGGCGAAGAGGAAGCCGCCGGCGTCGAGGTCGGCGGCGAGCAGGTCGACGACCATGCCCTTGTGGGAGCCCGGTGAGCGCACCTCGATCACGGCGCGTCCGGGCTCGAGCGCGAGCCCGTGGCGGTCGGCGAGGTCGCGCAGCCGCGGCAGCAGCCGGTCGTAGGCCTCGTCCGCGTCGGGGAGCCGGCGGGTGTGGACGGCCACGGCGAGGCCCTTGTCCTCGATGAACGCGTCGGCGGCGCGGGCCTGCCGCAGCGCGCGCGGCAGGTCGCGCTCGAAGGACGCCAGGCCGCGCGGTGGCCGGGCGCCGACGATCCGGCGCTGGCCCGAGCTCCACCGCTCGTTGCCGTACTGGCCGAAGACGAAGAGCTCCTTGCCCGCGGCCTCCATCGCGTCGGCGACCTCCTCCAGGCCGCCCAGGTCGAGTGCCTGCCGGGCCGGGCGGCCGGTGATCACCGCGATCGCGGCGACCCGGCCGGACAGCGCGACCAGCACGTCGCGCGCATCGGGGTGGATGCGCGCCTGGGTCGGGTCGGCCACGATCGGCGAGAGGGTGCCGTCGAAATCGAGGCCGACGACGGTGCGGGACGCGGCCCGGACGAGCGCGTCGTACCGCTGTTCACCCTCGACGGACGTGAACTCCACGCCTCCATCCCACCACGCCGCCGGTCGCCGGGCGCCGCAGGGGTGGCGGGACCGGGCCGAGTCAGCCGACCTCGCCGGTCAGGATGAGGGTGAGGCTGGTGTCGCTCATGTCGCTGTCGGTGTCGGCGGGCATGATCCGGGCGACGCCGAGGTCGAGGGCGAGCTGCTGGGCGGCCGGCTTCTTGCCGGCCGGGTAGTAGACCGTGGTGGCCGGGACCGTGCCGTACCAGTTGTCGGCGGCGGCGACGTTCCAGCCGGCCGCCTTCACCCGCTCGGAGACCCGCCCCGCGAGGCCGGTGATCGAGGTGTTGTTGAAGACCACGACCGAGTGGGCGGACCGGTCGACCGGCTTCTTCTTCGGCTTCTGCTCCCGCTCCTTGGTCGCCTTGTCGTCCGGCGCGTCCGACGAGCCCGACGGGTCCGTGGTCGTCTCGCTCGGCGTCGCGGCGGCCTTGGTGGCGGAGACGTCGCGCTCAGCGGGCTCGCCGCCGCGGGTGGAGACGAAGGTGATCGCGGCCAGCGCGACCGCCAGGACGCTGAGCAGGACCACCGGCGAGGGCAGCACCGCCCCGCGCTCGGACCGTGCGCTCCGGCCGGCCACGGTCAGACCTCGAAGCCGAGGCGCCGAGCGGACCGCTGGCGCTGGCGCTGCGAGCGGAGCCGGCGCAGCCGGCGGACCAGGAGCGGGTCGGCGGCGAGCGCCTCCGGGCGGTCGATGAGGGCGTTGAGCACCTGGTAGTAGCGGGTCGCCGACATGTCGAACTGCTCGCGGACCGCGCTCTCCTTGGCGCCGGCGTACTTCCACCACTGACGCTCGAACTCCAGGATCGCGCGGTCGCGGTCGCTGAGCTCGCCGGCGGCCGCCGTCGTGGCGGTCTCCTGGTTGCTGCGCTCGGCGTTCATGAGGACTCCTCCACGGAACCGGATGGTCGATCCAAGGGTGTGCGGGCTCCACTGTAACGCCCGAATCACACCGATGTCATTCGATCCCCCCGGCGGGTCCCCGGCCCACTAGGTTGGCCGGATGCAGCCCACCATCGGCTGGGGCGTGCTGGCTCCGGGCCGGATCGCCGCCGCCTTCTGCCAGGACCTGGCACTCGTCGAGGATGCCACCCTGGTGGCCGTCGGCTCGCGGGACCCCTCCCGGGCCGCGGCCTTCGCCGAGGCCCACGGTGCGCTCTCGGCGGGGTCCTACGCCGAGGTGCTGGCGGACCCGGCCGTCGACGTCGTGTACGTCGCCGCGCCGCACGCCTTCCACGCCGCGCTCGCGACGGCCGCCCTCGAGGCGGGCAAGCACGTGCTGTGCGAGAAGCCGCTGACCCTGGACCCCGCGAGCGCCGCGGCACTGGTGGCGACGGCGCAGCGCTGCGACCGGTTCCTGATGGAGGCGGTGTGGACCGCGACCCATCCGGTCGTCCGCGACCTGGTCGCCCGCGTGCGGGGCGGCGAGCTGGGGAAGCCCCGGGAGCTGACCGCGTCGTTCTGCTTCGCGGGCCCCGACGACCCGGCCGACCGGCTGCGCGACCCGGCCCTCGGCGGCGGCGCGCTGCTCGACCTCGGCGTCTACCCACTCACCCTGGCGCACCTCCTGCTCGGCCCGCCCGAGGAGCTCCGCGGGGAGGGCCGGCTCACCCCTCAGGGCATCGACCTCGACGTGACGGTGGCGGGGCGCTACCCCGGCGGTGCCACCGCCACCCTGGCCGTGGCGATCGACGTCGACCGGCCGATCACCGCCACCCTGGTCACCGACACCGGTCGGGTGGAGGTCGCCGCGCCGTTCTTCTGCCCGGCGTCGTACACGTTCGTGCCGGAGGCCGGTGAGCCGGTCACGCACACCGGCGCGGATCCGGTGATCGGGCTGGGCTACGGCAACGAGATCGCCGAGGTCCACCGGTGCCTGCGGGAGGGTCTGCGCGAGTCGCCGCTCGTGCCCCACGCCCGGACGCTGGCGATCATGGACCAGCTCGACGACCTCCGTCGGCAGGTCACCGGCCGCTGAGCCTCACGCCCCGGCGCGGAGGAACCGCACCACGGCGAGCACCCGCCGGTGCGACTGGTCGTCGTCGGGCGGCAGGCCGAGCTTGGCGAAGATCCGCTGGGTGTGCTTCTCCACCGCGCCGAGGGTGACGCTCAACGCCTCCGCGACGGCCGCGTTCGAGCGTCCCTCCGCCATCAGCGCGAGGACCTCGCGCTCCCGCGGCGTCAGCGCGGCGAGCGGGTCGCGGTGCCGGCCCATCAGCTGCCGGACCACCAGCGGGTCGAGCACGGTCCCGCCGGCCCGGACGCTCGCCAGCGCGTCGAGGAAGTCGGCGACCTCGCTGACCCGGTCCTTCAGCAGGTAGCCCACCCCTCCCTCGCCGGTGGCGAGGAGGTCGTCGGCGTAGGACACGACGACGTACTGCGACAGCACCATCATCCGCGACTCCGGCCACGCCCGGCGCACCTCGACCGCGGCCCGCAGCCCCTCGTCGGTGTGGCTCGGCGGCATCCGAACGTCCACGACGCCCACGTCGGGACGGAGCGCGAGCATGGCCTCGACGTACGACGGCCCGTCGGCCACCGACGCGACGACCTCGTGCCCAGCCTCGGTCAGCAGCAGCTGGAGCCCCTCGCGCAGCAGCACGGAGTCGTCGGCGACCACCACCCGCAGGTCCGGCATCAGGCCTCCGCGCCGATCGGGATCCGGGCGCGCACAACCGTCGGCCCGCCGGCCGGCGAGTCCACCTCGAGGTCACCGTAGGCGGCCGCCACCCGCTGGCCGAGGCCGGCGAGCCCCAGCCCCTTGCCGGCGTGGGCACCACCGACGCCGTCGTCGGCGACGACGATCTCGAGGGCCCCGCCGCGGGCGGCGACGACGACCTCGGCGGCGCGCGCGCCGCTGTGCTTGGCGACGTTGGTCAGCGCCTCGGCGACCACGAAGTAGGCCGCGGTCTCCACGTGCGGGGGCAGGCTCCCGGGGACGTCGACGGAGGTCTCCACGGGCACCGGGCAGCCGGCCGCCATCTCGGTCACCGCCGCCGCCAGGCCGCGGTCGACCAGCAGCGGCGGCGCGATGCCGCGGGACAGCGAGCGGAGCTCGTCGACGGCGTCGCGCGCCTGGCGCAGCGCGTCGTCGATCGCGGCACCCGCCCTGGCCGGGTCGTCGGCCAGCTGCACCTTCGCCCGGCCGAGGTCCATGGTGAGGCGGACCAGTCGCTGCTGCGGCCCGTCGTGGATGTCCCGCTCGAGCCGGCGCAGGGACGCGGCCTCCGCGACCCGGGCGGCGTCGCGGCTCCGCTCGACCCGCACCAGCCGGCCGACCATCCGGGCGCGGCTGCACAGCAGCGCGTGGGAGACCGCGGCGTGCGTCGCGGCCGCCGCGCGGACCGCCAGCGGCAGGGTGAGCAGGGCCGCGACGCCGATGCCGGTCTGCAGCAGCACGTCGGCCGACCGGCCCTCGCCGAAGCCGGCGAGGCTCGCCAGCGTGGTGCCGTCCGGGTCCCGCGGCACGAACCGCTCCCAGTACCAGTAGCTCAGCCCGCCGAGAGCGGCGGCGTACCAGGTCACGGCGACCGCGAACGCCAGGGTCGCGGTGACCAGGCCGACGACGCACCACAGGATGTCGAGCCACGACTGCACGTCGCGCAGCGGAGTGAGCGCGCCACGGACGGCCGAGTCGGCCGGCGCCCGGCGCAGGTAGGTGGGCCGGACGGCGTCGTACCGTCCGGTCCACACCAGCCGCTGCCGCTCGACGTGCGCGAAACCGCGGGCGACGTACGCCGTGCCGACCAGGACCATCAGCCCGACGCCGGCGACCACGAGCGTGCCGGCGCCCGCTGCGAGGCCGGCGACGACGGGCACCAGCGCGAGCAGGGCGAGCGGGAAGGCGCTGAGGGCGTACGCCGAGTCCAGCGCGACGCGGCGCAGGCGGCGGGGCGGCGCAGCGCGGTCGGCCGCGCCGGCCGGGTTGCCAGGGCTGTCTGCGGTGCTTGCGGGGCTTGCGGGGCCTGCGGGGGGAGTGCTCATCACCAAGGTCTCGGTCACGGCGTCCATGCTCGTCCGCACGGACGCCCGGCACGATCCTGCCAGCCCGACAGCCGATGTCGGGCCAGCCCGACACGGGGCCGCCTTATACGCTGACGGCGTGGCCCATGACCTCGTGATCGTCGCCAACCGGCTCCCCGTCGACCGGGTGACCGAGAGCGACGGGTCGACGACCTGGCGCCGCTCCCCCGGCGGGCTGGTGTCGGCCATCGAGCCGGTCATGCGCGCCCACGACGGCGTGTGGATCGGGTGGCCCGGCGGCACCGACCAGGACCTGCAGCCGTTCGAGGACGACGGGCTGCGGCTGGTGCCGCTCTCGATGACCGCCGAGGAGATCGAGGAGCACTACGAGGGCTTCTCCAACGGCACCCTGTGGCCGCTCTACCACGACCTCGTCGCCAAGCCGGAGTTCCACCGCGAGTGGTGGGACACCTACGTCAAGGTCAACCGGAGGTTCGCCGAGAAGGCGGCCGAGCTGGCCGCCGAGGGCGCGACCGTGTGGGTGCACGACTACCAGCTGCAGCTGGTGCCCCAGCTGCTCCGCGAGCTGCGGCCGGACCTGCGGATCGGCTTCTACCTCCACATCCCGTTCCCGCCCGCCGAGCTCTTCCAGCAGCTGCCCTGGCGCCGCCAGATCCTCGAGGGTCTGCTCGGCGCCGACCTGGTGGGCTTCCAGCTGCCCGGGGCCGCGCAGAACTTCGTGCGGCTGGTGCGCCAGCGGGTCGGTCACAAGACGCACCGCGACCTGGTCTACCTGCCCGACGGCCGGACCGTGCGGGCCGCGCCGTTCCCCATCTCCATCGACGCCGCCGGGTTCGAGGAGCTGGCGCGGTCGGAGGCGGTCACCAAGCGCGCCGAGGCGATCCGCGAGGCGCTCGGCAACCCGCGGAAGATCCTCCTCGGCATCGACCGGCTCGACTACACCAAGGGCATCTACGCGCGGCTGCGTGCGTTCGGCGAGCTGATCCGCGACGGCGAGCTCACCGTCGACGACGCCGTGTTCGTCCAGGTGGCCGTGCCGTCGCGGGAGCGGGTGGAGCAGTACCGCCTGCTGCGCGACGAGATCGACCGGCTCGTCGGCCGCCTCAACGGCGACCTGGGCCGGATCGGCACGCCGGCCATCAGCTACCTGCACACCTCCTACCCGCGCGAGGAGATGGCCGCCCTCTACCGCGCCGCCGACATCATGGTCGTCACGCCCTACCGCGACGGCATGAACCTCGTCGCCAAGGAGTACGTCGCCTGCCGCTGCGACAACGACGGTGCCCTGGTGCTGTCGGAGTTCGCGGGTGCGGCCGACGAGCTGCGCCAGGCCTGGC
>NZ_JBNBPO030000022.1:0-83142 GCF_051280635.3 Nocardioides proteolyticus
GCTGCGCGTCCCGGCTGCGCCGCACCAGGCCGGCCTCCTCCAGCACCTTCAGGTGCTTGGAGACCGCCTGGAGCGACACGTCGTACGGCGCCGCGAGGTCGCCGACCGTCGCATCCCCGGCCGCCAGTCGCGCGACCATGTCGCGACGGGTGGGGTCGGCGAGCGCGGCGAAGACCCGCGAGAGCCGGTCGTCGTGATCAACCACGTGGTTGAGTACACCGTTCGGCGGGGTGTTTGTCAACCGTTCGGTTGAACTCGGGCGGATGGCCTCGGGGTCACCCGCGGGCCATCGGCGGCGAGATCGCGGTGGCCGGCCCCCGCCGGTAGAGGAGGGCGCGCCGGCCGCCGCTGCCGGTCGGGCTGCCCAGGGTGTCGGTGGGCACGACGAAGCCCTCGGTGCCCAGCACCTTGCGACGGAAGTTGCCCAGGTCGGGGGGAGTGCCCCAGACCGCGGCGTACACCCGGCGCAGCTCGGGGAGCGTGAACGGCTCGGCCACGAACTCGGTCGCCAGCGTGGTGTATTCGAGCTTCGCCCGCACCCGCTCCCGCGCGTCGACGAGGATCCGGCGGTGGTCGAACGCCAGGGCCGGCGCCTCCTCGGGCGGCTCGCCGTCGGCGCCGATCAGGTCGTCGACCACCCACCAGCGGGCGTCGGCGGCGTCGGTCCCCGCCGTCGGCTCGGGCAGGTCCGGCGCCAGCGCCACGTGCGCGACCGACACCACGCGCATCCGCGGGTCCCGGTCGGGAGCGGAGTAGGTGCGCAGCTGCTCGAGGTGCCCGCGGAACCGCTCGACGCCCGTCTCCTCGGCGAGCTCCCGCCAGGCCGCCTGCTCGGCGTCCTCGTCGGGCTCGACGAAGCCACCGGGGAGCGCCCAGGCGCCCTTGAACGGCTCCTCGCCGCGCTCGACGAGCAGCACGGCCAGCGCGCCGTCGCGGATGGTGAAGATCGCCAGGTCCACCGCGACGGCGAACGGTGGGTGGCCGCTCACGACGGCACCTCCACCCCGGCGGCGCGCAGCTCCTCGAGCGCCCGCTGCGACGACTCCTCCGCGACTCCGGCGTGGAGGCCGGGCAGCAGCCGGACGCGGAAGCCGGCCCGCACCGCGTCCAGCGCCGTCGCGCGGACGCAGTAGTCGGTCGCGATGCCGCCCAGGTCGACGCTCTCCACGCCGGCGTCCCGCAGCAGGTCGACCAGCCGGGCGCCGTCCTCGGTGACGCCCTCGAAGGCGGAGTACGCCGGCTCGCCCATGCCCTTCACGACGTGGTGGGTCACCGCGTCGGTCACCAGCTCGGGGGCGTAGTCCGACCCGGCCTCGCCCTGGACGCAGTGCACCGGCCAGGTGGTGACGAAGTCGGGCGCCTCGCCGGGTTCGTGGAAGTGGCCGCCGTTGGTCTCGCCCGGCCGGTGCCAGTCGCGGGAGGCGGCGACGAGGGCGTAGTCGCCGGCGTGCCGTGCGAGGTGCTCGCTGATCCGGCCGGCGACCTCCCGGCCCCCGGTGACGCCGAGCGACCCGCCCTCCACGAAGTCGTTCTGGACGTCCACCACGATCATCGCGGTCCTGGTGTCGGTTGCTGCCATTGCCTGCTCCTCTCGGTGGGTGACGGTCAGGTACGGCGCCCCCGCGGCCACGCCGCGGGCCTCGGCGGGGAGCGTGCCCCGCGTGGCGGCGGCGAAGGCGCGGACCTCCTGCAGTGTCGGCCTGTGCACGACCTCGCCGGCCCGCACCAGCGGCACCTGCACCGGCCGCGCGTCGCCGTAGGGGAGCGCGTCGTCCTGGCCGGTGAAGAACTCCGCGACGAGGGTGCCTGCGGCGTCGTACCGCCGGTAGGCGCGCTTGCGCCCGCCGGTCGACGCCTTGTCCTTGGACTTCTTGGCGACCGGCGTGAGCCGCTCCGGGCCGCCGTCGCCGGAGCCGCTGGAGCCGATGGCCACCAGCTTGTAGACCATGCTGGCCGTCGGGTGGCCCGAGCCGGTGGCGACGCGGGTGCCGACGCCGTAGCCGTCGATGGGCGCGTCGGCGAGCGCGGCGATCACGAACTCGTCGAGATCGCTGGTCGCGACGATGCGCGTCCGCGTCGCGCCCAGGGAGTCGAGCAGCTCCCGGGCCCGCGCCGCCTCCTCCGCGAGGTCGCCGGAGTCGATCCGGACCCCGCCGAGCCCGGGCCCCGCGACCCGCACGGCCGTGCGGATGCCCTCGGCGATGTCGTAGGTGTCCACCAGCAGGGTGGTGCCGGTCCCGAGCGCCTCGACCTGGCTGCGGAAGGCGTCCTCCTCGGTGTCGTGGGCGAGGGTGAACGCATGGGCCGCCGTGCCGGCCGTGGGGATGCCGTGCAGCCGGCCCGCGGCGAGGTTGCTCGTGGAGTCGAACCCGGCGAGCCAGGCCGCGCGGGCGGTGGCGACCGCGGCCTGCTCGTGGGTACGGCGCCCGCCCATCTCGATCAGCGACCGGCCGGCGGCGGCGTCGACCATCCGGGACGCGGCGCTGGCGATGGCGGTGTCGTGGTTGAGCACGCTGAGCACGAGGGTCTCGAGGACCACGCACTCACCGAGCGTGCCGGTCACCGTCAGCACCGGGCTGCCGGGGAAGTAGAGGTCACCCTCGCGGTAGCCGTCGATGTCGCCGCGGAACCGGAAGTCGGCCAGGTAGGCCGCGGCCTCCTCGCCGACGACGCCCTGCTCCTGCAGCCACGCGACCTCCGCCGCCGGGAACGTGAAGTCGGCGACGAGCTCCAGCAGTCGGCCGAGCCCGGCGAGCACGCCGTAGCGGCGTCCCTCGGGCAGGCGTCGCGCGAAGGCCTCGAAGACGGCCGGGCGCCCGGCACTCCCGTCGCGGACGAAGGAGTCGAGCATCGTGAGCTCGTAGCGGTCCGTGAGGAGCCCGGTGCCGGTGGTGTGGATCATCGCGGATTCCTCCCGTTCGGGTTCTAGTCACTGTGACTATAACAGGGTGGGGTGGAGATCGTGGTGCGGCTGCGCGCGGGAGCGGGCCGTGGCGCAGCGCTCTCGCTAGCCTCCCACCATGGTGGGCGAGCGCGAGCGCACGGCAGCCCTCGCCGACCGTCACGAGGAGCGGCTCGCCCGCGACGACCCCGCCGGGCGCCGGGCCCGGGGCGCGTTCTACACCCCGGCGGCGCTGGTGGAGTGGGTGCTGGACCGCGCGCTGCCCGCCTCCGGGCAGGTGCTCGACCCGGCCTGCGGCACGGGGCACTTCCTCGCCGCGGCCGCCCGCCGGATCGGCGCCCGTGCCGTGCACGGGTCGGACCTCGACCCCGAGGCCGTGCGGATCGCACGCCTGCGGCTGCAGGCCGAGGACCCGACCCTCACCGACGAGGAGGTCGCCCGCCAGGTCGTCGTCGCCGACGGCCTGACGGCCTGGGCCGGCCGCACGTTCGACGCCGTCGTCGGGAACCCGCCGTTCCTCGGCCAGCTGCGCCGGCGCACGGCCGGGACCGCCACCGCGCAGCGCCGGGGGCTCGGGGCCTACACCGACGTCAGTGCCGTGTTCCTCCGGCACGCGCTGGACCTCGTCGCCGAGGGCGGGACCATCGCTCTCGTCCAGCCGCTGTCGGTGCTCGCCGCGCGCGACGCCGGCCCGGTCCGCGCCGCGGTCGCCGAGCGCGGGGCGGTGAGCGACTTCTGGTGCGCCGACCGACCGGTCTTCGCCGGCACCCCGGTGCTGACCTGCGTGCCGGTGGTGCGGATCGGCGCCGGTCCGCCCACCGACCCCGATGCGTGGGGGGCGCTCGCGGCGCCGTACTTCGGCGTGCCGGAGGCGCGGCTGCGCACGGCGCGGGGGACGGTCGGCGACCTCGCGGCGTGCACGGCGGACTTCCGCGACCAGTACTACGGGCTGCGGCCGTTCGTCCGCGACGGCAGGCACCCGGGCCACGCGCCGCTGGTCACGAGCGGCCTGATCGAGCCGGCGGAGTGCCGGTGGGGGCGGGTCCCGACCCGCTTCGCGCGCCAGGTGTACGACGCCCCGTCGGTCGACCTGGCGGCCCTGCGTGCCGAGGGGCGGCTCGCGCCGTGGGCCGACGCTCGGCTGGTGCCGAAGCTGCTGGTGGCCGGGCAGGGGCGGGTGGTCGAGGCGGTCGTCGACGCCGACGGTGCGTGGCTCCCCTCGGTGCCGGTGGTGACGGTCGCTCCCCACGACCCGGCCGACCTGTGGCGCCTCCTCGCGCTGACCCTGGCCCCGCCGCTGGTGGCCACCGCCGCCGCCCGCTACCTCGGCACCGGCCTGACGCCGGGGTCGGTGAAGCTGAGCGCACGGCAGGTGGCGGCGCTCCCGCTGCCGGCCGACCCGGAGGCGTGGGCGGCGGGCGCGGCGCTCGCGGAGCGGGCCCAGCGCGCCGAGCTCCCGGCGCAGCGGCGCGCCGCGCTGGGGGAGGCGGCCGCGGTGATGGCGGTCGCCTACGGGGAGCCGGCGACCGGCCCGGCCGTCCGGTGGTGGCGCGACCGCGCCCGGCTCGACACCGATAACCCGTCGAGCGCCGTCAGCGCGGCTCCCTAGGATCGACCGGGTGACCGACGCCATGATCCGCGCCCGGGGCCTGCGCAAGACCTTCGACAAGGGCGCCGCACCGTTCGAGGCGGTCAGGGGCATCGACCTCGACGTGCGCAAGGGCGAGGCGTTCGGCTTCCTGGGGCCCAACGGCGCCGGCAAGTCCTCGACCATGCGGATGATCGCGGCCGTCTCGCCCGTCTCCGGCGGGGAGCTGCGGATCCTCGGCATGGACCCGGCGGTCGACGGCCCCGCGATCCGCGGCCGGCTCGGGGTCTGCCCGCAGGAGGACAACCTCGACACCGAGCTCAACGTCTTCGACAACCTCTACGTCTACGGGCGCTACTTCGGGCTTCCGCGGGCCGTGGTCCGCGAGCGGGCCGGCGAGCTGCTGGAGTTCGTGCAGCTGACCGACAAGGCGCGGGCGAAGGTCGACGAGCTCTCCGGCGGCATGAAGCGGCGGCTCACCATCGCCCGCTCCCTGGTCAACCGGCCCGACCTGCTGCTCCTCGACGAGCCGACGACCGGGCTGGACCCGCAGGCCCGCCACCTGCTGTGGGACCAGCTGTTCCGGCTCAAGCAGGCCGGCGTGACGCTGGTGCTGACCACGCACTACATGGACGAGGCGGAGCAGCTGTGCGACCGCCTGGTCGTGATGGACAAGGGCGTCATCGTGGCGGAGGGTGCGCCGCTCGACCTGATCCGCCAGCACTCCACGCGCGAGGTGACGGAGCTGCGGTTCGGGGTCGGCGAGCACGCCGCCCTCGCGGAGAAGGTCGCCGACCTCGGGGAGCGGGTCGAGGTGCTGCCCGACCGGCTGCTCGTCTACTCCGCCGACGGCGAGGAGGTGCTCGCCAAGGTCCACGAGCGCGGCCTCGAGCCGGTCGCCAGCCTGGTCCGCCGGTCCACCCTCGAGGACGTCTTCCTGCACCTCACCGGACGGACGCTGGTCGACTGATGGCCGCACCGCACCCGGCGTCCCGAGCGTCCGCGACCGGCCCGGTCGCACCGCCGACGACCACCTCAGGACTGTCGCTCGCCGACGGCGTCGGGCGCCAGGTGGACTACTGGGCGACCCTGTGGCGGCGCACCTGGCGCGGTGTGGTGGCCTCGTCGTTCCTGACCCCCTTCCTCTACGTCCTGGCGATGGGCGTGCTGCTGGGCGGCTTCGTGGACGCCGGGCCCGAGGAGCTCGAGGGAGCCTCGTCGTACCTGGCGTTCGTCGTGCCGGGCCTGATCGCGGCCCACGCGATGCAGACCGCCGTGGGGGAGACCACCTACCCGGTGATGGGCATGATCAAGTGGCAGCGGATCTACGAGGGCATGCTGGCCACCCCGCTCGAGCCCCGCCACGTCGTCGGCGCGCATCTCTCCTCGGTCGCCCTGCACCTCGTCGCGACCTGCGGCGTCTACAACCTGGTGATCGCCCCGTTCGGCGTCTACGAGTCGTGGTGGGGGCCGTTCGCGGCCTTCGCCGCGCAGGTCCTGGTCGGGCTGGCCTTCGCCACCTGGGTCTACGGCCTGAGCACGCGGCTGCGCTCGGAGCAGGCGTTCGGGCTGATCTTCCGGCTGGGGGTGTTCCCGCTGTTCCTGTTCTCGGGCGCGTTCTTCCCGGTGACCAACCTCGGCGACGTCGGGGCGTGGCTCGCCCGGCTGACGCCGCTGTGGCACGGCGTGAACCTGTCGCGGATGCTGGCGCTCGACAACGTCACCTGGTGGCTCGCCGCGGTCAACGCCGCGGTCCTGGTGGTGCTCGCCGTCACCGGATGGTTCTGGTCGGTCTCGGGCCTGACGAAGCGGATGCTGACGTGACCGCCGCGACCGGGGCGGCGCCCGAGGCCGCGGCGCCCGTGGAGCCGCTGCGCCCCGCGGAGGCGCTGCGGATGGTGCTGCTCCGCAACTACATCAGCTATCGCAACGCCTGGAAGCTCTTCGTGACCGGCTTCCTCGAGCCCGTCTTCTACCTGCTGTCGATCGGCATCGGCGTCGGCGCCCTCGTCGACGGCTTCGAGGTGTCCGGCCGGGAGATCTCCTACGCCGCGTTCGTCGCGCCCGGCATGCTGGCGGCCTCGGCGTTCAACGGCGCCCTCCTGGACAGCACCTACAACGTCTTCTTCAAGCTGAAGTACACCCGCCTCTACGACCAGATGCTGGCGACGCCGCTGACCACCGCCGACGTCGCCCGCGGCGAGATCGCGTGGGGCCAGCTCCGCGGATCGACCTACGCCGCCGCGTTCCTGCTGGTGATGCTCGCCCTGGGGCTCATCGAGTCGTGGTGGGCGGTCCTCGCGCTGCCGGCGGTGCTGCTGATCGGCTTCGCCTTCAGTGCCGTCTGCATGGCGGCGACGACGTGGATGACGTCGTTCCAGGACTTCGACAAGATCACCCTCTTCCAGGTCCCGCTGTTCCTCTTCTCCGCGACGTTCTTCCCGGTCGACACCTACGCCGGGCCGGTCCGGTGGGTGGTCGAGTGCACGCCGCTCTACCGCGGCGTGGTCCTGTGCCGCGAGCTGACCACCGGCACCGTGTCCTGGGCGTCGCTGGTCTCCGTGGGCTACCTGCTGGTGATGGGCGTGGTCGGCATGTGGATCGTGCGGCGCCGGCTGGACCGGCTGCTCCTGACCTGACCGGCCCGGCCCGGCCGGGGTCACCGGCCGCCGAGCCGCCGTCCGAGCAGCGCCGCCGTCGCGGCGGCCTCGCCGGCCAGCAGGGCGGCGTCGGCCTCGCCCGCGGGGTAGGTGACGGCGATGCCGGCGACCGGGTGGCCGTTGTGGTCGAGCACCGGCGCTGCCACGCTCGACAGGCCGGTGGTGACCTCGCCGTCCTCGACGGCGTGGCCGCGCTGCCGTGTCTCGGCGAGCACGGCACGCAGCGCCGTCGGCGACCGGGGACCGAGGCCGGTGCGGTCGACGAACGTCGAGCGGTCCGGGTGGAGCGCCCGCACCTGCGTCGCCGGGAGGTGGGCAAGGATCGCCCGGCCGCTCGCGGTCAGGTGTGCGGGGAGCCGGACCCCGACGTCGGTCACCAGCGGCGGCCGTCCCGGGGCCCGCTCCTCGACGACGTAGAGCACGTCGCGGCCGTGCAGGACGGCGAGGTGGGCGCTGTGGCCGGTCCGGTCGACGAGCCGGGCCAGCGGGCGGCGGGCGATCCGCTGGAGCGGTCCCTGCCGGGTGAAGCCGGTGCCGACCTCGAAGGCCGCGATCCCGAGCCCGTAGCGGCGCTCGTCGGCGAGGTGCACGACGAAGCCCTCCTCGATCATGGCGCCGACCAGGTGGTAGGCGGTGCTGCGCGGCAGGTCGCACGCCCGGGCGATCCGCTCGAGCGGCACCGGGTCGGCCTGCGTGGCGAGGAACCTGAGCACGCGCAGCGCCCGCGTGGCCGCAGGCACGTTGCTCATCGGCGGATCCTCCCACAGCGCGCCGCACGAGTCTCGTATCCGAGACGATCCGCCGTCCGCGCGGATGGCGCCCGGGGCGCCGACGCAGTGCAATGGGGCCATGACGGACGTGGTGACAGTCGGGACCGGGCCGCTCACCTTCGCCGAGGTCGTGGCGGTCGCCCGGCACGGGGTGGGCGTGCGGCTCTCGGACGAGGCACTGACGGCGATCGACCGCTCCCGGGAGGTGATCGAGGAGCTCGCGGCCGGGCCGCGGCCGGCCTACGGCGTCTCCACCGGGTTCGGCGCGCTGGCGACCAAGCACATCCTCGGCGACCAGCGGGCCCAGCTCCAGCGCTCGCTCGTGCGCTCGCACGCCGCGGGCTCCGGGCCCGAGGTGGAGCGGGAGGTGGTGCGGGCGCTGATGCTGCTGCGGCTCTCGACGATGGCCACCGGCCACACCGGAGTACGACGGGAGACCGCGACCCTGCTGGCCGACCTCATCGACCGCGGCCTCACCCCGGTCGTGCGTGAGCACGGCTCGCTCGGCTGCTCGGGCGACCTGGCGCCGCTCGCCCACTGCGCCCTCGCCCTGATGGGGGAGGGCGACGTGCGCGACGCCGACGGCGAGCTGCGTCCGGCGGCCCGGGCGCTGAAGGCCGCGCGGCTCACGCCCGTGGAGCTCGGGCCCAAGGAGGGCCTCGCGCTGATCAACGGCACCGACGGCATGCTCGGCATGCTGGTGCTGGCGCTCCACGACCTTCGGGTCCTGCTCCGCACCGCCGACGTCGCCGCCGCGATGTCGGTGGAGGCGCAGCTCGCGACCGACCGGGTGTTCGCCGCCGAGCTGATGGCGCTGCGCCCGCACCCCGGCCAGGCCGACTCCGCACACAACCTGGTGGCCCTGCTCGACGGCTCCGGGATCGTCGCCTCGCACCGTGGCCCCGACTGCAACCGCGTGCAGGACGCCTACTCCCTGCGCTGCTCGCCCCAGGTGCACGGTGCCGCGCGGGACACGCTCGACCACGCCGCCGCCGTCGCCGACCGCGAGCTCTCCGCGGCGATCGACAACCCCGTCGTGCTGCCGGGCGACGGCCGGGTCGAGTCCAACGGCAACTTCCACGGCGCACCGGTGGGCTACGCGCTCGACTTCCTCGCGATCGCCGCGGCCGACGTGGCGAGCATCAGCGAGCGTCGTACCGACCGCTTCCTCGACGTCAACCGGAGCCACGGCCTGCCGGCGTTCCTGGCGCACGACCCGGGCGTCGACAGCGGGCACATGATCGCGCAGTACACCCAGGCCGGGATCGTCTCGGAGCTGAAGCGGCTCGCGGTGCCGGCCTCGGTGGACTCGATCCCCTCGAGCGCGATGCAGGAGGACCACGTGTCGATGGGATGGGGCGCGGCACGCAAGCTGCGCCGCTCCGTCGACGGCCTGGCGCAGGTGCTGGCGGTCGAGGTGCTCACGGCCGCCCGCGCGCTGGACCTGCGGGCGCCCCTCGAGCCGAGCCCGGCCACCGGGGCCGTCGTCCGGCTGCTGCGCGACGCCGGCATCCCGGGGCCCGGCCCTGACCGCCACCTGGCCCCGGAGATCGAGGCCACCCACGCCCTGGTGCGCGACGGCTCCGTCGTCGCCGCCGCCGAGTCGACGATCGGAGAGCTGCGATGAACCACCCCCAGGTGCGGTCCCCCCGAGGGTCCGAGCTGACCGCCCGGTCCTGGCAGACCGAGGCTCCGCTGCGGATGCTGATGAACAACCTCGACCCGGAGGTCGCCGAGCGGCCCGAGGACCTGGTCGTCTACGGCGGCACCGGCAGGGCGGCGCGCAGCTGGGAGGCCTACGACGCCCTGGTGCGCACGCTCCGCGACCTCCGCGACGACGAGACGCTCCTCGTGCAGTCCGGCAAGCCGGTCGGCGTCCTGCGCACCCACGCGTGGGCGCCTCGGGTCCTGATCGCCAACTCCAACCTGGTCGGTGACTGGGCGAACTGGGAGGAGTTCCGGCGGCTGGAGGAGCTGGGACTGACGATGTACGGCCAGATGACGGCCGGGTCGTGGATCTACATCGGCACCCAGGGGATCCTCCAGGGCACCTTCGAGACGTTCGCAGCGGTGGCCGACCAGCGGTTCGGCGGCACCCTGGCCGGCACCATCACGCTGACCGCCGGGCTCGGTGGCATGGGCGGGGCCCAGCCGCTCGCGGTGACGATGAACGACGGCGTCGCGCTCTGCATCGAGTGCGACGCCTCGCGGATCGACCGCCGGATCGAGCACCGCTACCTCGACGTGCGCGCCGACTCGCTCGAGCACGCCCTCGAGCTCGCGGTGCAGGCGCGCGACGAGCGCCGCCCGCTCTCGATCGGCGTGCTCGGCAACGCGGCGGAGCTGGTGCCGGCGCTGCTGGAGCGCGAGGCCCCCATCGACGTGGTGACCGACCAGACCTCGGCGCACGACCCGCTCGCCTACCTGCCGATCGGCGTGCCGGTCGAGGAGTGGGCCGAGCAGCGCACGGCCGATCCGGCGGGCTTCACCAAGCGCGCGCAGGAGTCGATGGCCGCGCACGTCCGGGCGATGGTGGGGTTCCAGGACCGCGGGGCGGAGGTCTTCGACTACGGCAACTCCATCCGCGACGAGGCCCGCAAGGGCGGCTTCGACCGGGCCTTCGAGTTCCCGGGCTTCGTGCCCGCCTACATCCGTCCGCTGTTCTGCGAGGGCAAGGGACCGTTCCGGTGGGCCGCGCTCTCCGGCGACCCGGCCGACATCGCAGCGACCGACCGGGCGATCCTCGAGCTGTTCCCCGACAACGAGCGGCTGCGCAGGTGGATCACCATGGCGTCGGAGCGGGTCGCCTTCCAGGGACTGCCGGCCCGGATCTGCTGGCTGGGGTACGGCGAGCGCCACCGAGCCGGCCTGCGGTTCAACGAGATGGTCGCGTCCGGTGAGCTCAAGGCCCCCGTCGTGATAGGCCGCGACCACCTGGACTGCGGGTCGGTCGCCTCGCCGTACCGGGAGACCGAGGCGATGGCCGACGGCTCCGACGCGATCGCCGACTGGCCGCTGCTCAACGCGCTCGTCAACACCGCCTCCGGGGCCACCTGGGTCTCGCTCCACCACGGCGGCGGCGTCGGCATGGGCCGCTCGCTCCACGCCGGCCAGGTCGTCGTCGCCGACGGCACCGCGCTGGCGGCTGAGAAGATCGAGCGCGTGCTCACCAACGACCCCGCCATGGGCGTGATCCGCCACGTCGACGCCGGCTACGACCGGGCGGCCGAGGTCGCCGCCGAGCGCGGGGTGCGCGTGCCGCGATGACGTTCGAGGAGATGTGGCGCGACCTCGCGCCGGTGGGGCGCTCGGCCGTGTCGGGCGGCTACTTCCGGCAGCCCTGGACGTCCGCGGAGCTCGAGCTCAGGCTGTGGTTCCGTGAGCAGGCGGCCGCGCGCGACCTGGAGCTGGCGGAGGACGGCTTCGGCAACCTCGTCGCCTGGTGGCGCCCGGACCCGCAGCCGGAGGAGGCCGTGCCGGACGGCGCCGTCCTCACCGGTTCGCACCTCGACTCGGTCCTCGACGGCGGTGCCTACGACGGCCCGCTCGGCGTGGTCGCCGCGCTCGGTGCCGTCGACCTGATGCGCGAGCGCGGCGTCCGGCCGCGACGCGCCCTCGGCATCGCGGTGTTCGTGGAGGAGGAGGGCTCGCGCTTCGGCCGCGCCTGCCTCGGCTCCCGGCTCGCCGTCGGCGCCACCTCCTGGGAGGAGGCGCAGCAGCTGACCGACCGCGACGGCGTACGGCTCGGCGACCTCGTCGAGGGCGGCGCCTCGCGGCTCCTCGAGGGCGTCGGCAGCTACGTCGAGCTGCACGTCGAGCAGGGCCGCGGACTGGTCGACCACGACGCGCCCGTCGGCGTCGCGAGCGGGATCTGGCCGCACGGGCGCTGGCGCTTCGACGTCACCGGCCGAGCCGACCACGCCGGCACGACCCGGATGGAGGACCGGGCGGACCCGATGCTGACCTATGCGATGACGGCGCTCGCCGCCAACAAGCAGGCGCGGCTGGGCGGCCAGCGCGCGACCTTCGGACGCCTCGACGTCCACCCCAACGGCACCAACGCGATCCCCGCCCGGGTGACGGCGTGGCTGGACGCCCGCGCGGAGTCCGACGACGACCTCAAGGCTCTCGTCGGGGGCATCGCCAAGCAGGCGACGGAGCGAGCAACCCGGGACGGGACCGGTGTCCAGGTGACCGCCGAGTCGGTGACCGGGCACGTCGCCTTCGACCGGGCCCTGCGCGAGGCCGTCGGCGGTGCCGCCCCGGTCCTCCCGACGCAGGCCGGGCACGACGCCGGGGTCCTCCAGGTGGCGGGCATCCCGTCGGCGATGCTCTTCGTGCGCAACCCGACCGGCGTGTCCCACTCGCCGGAGGAGCACGCCGAGACCGGTGACTGCCTCGACGGCGTGACGGCGCTCGCCGACGCCCTCGCGAGGCTGCTGCGGTGACCACGGCCTACCTGCTGGAGCGGGCCTGGGTCGGCGGCGTGGTCCGCGACGCGGTGCGGGTCGAGGTCGCCGACGGCCGCTTCACCGCCGTGGAGCCGGACGCCCACCGGCCCGGTGTCCCCGTGCGCGGACTGACCCTGCCGGGCCTCGCCAACACCCACAGCCACGCGTTCCACCGGGCCCTGCGCGGCCGGACGCAGCGCGAGCGCGGCACCTTCTGGACCTGGCGGGAGCAGATGTACGCCGCCGCGAGCCGGCTCGACCCGGAGACCTACTACGCGCTGGCCCGGGCCGCCTACGGGGAGATGGTCGCTGCGGGCTTCACGTCGGTGGGGGAGTTCCACTACGTCCACCACCAGCCGGACGGCCGGCCCTACGCCGACCCCACCGTGATGAGCCAGGCGCTGCTCGCGGCAGCACGCGACGCCGGGATCCGGATCTGCCTGCTCGACACCTGCTACCTCGCCGGCGGGTACGGCGAGCCGCTGACCGCGCCCCAGCGACGCTTCGGCGACGCCGACGCCGACGCCTGGGCGGCGCGGGCCTCCGCCCGCGTGGCGGCCGGTCCCGGCGCGGTCCTGGGCGCCGCGGTCCACTCGGTCCGAGCGGTGCCGCGCGAGGCACTCGGCGTCGTCGCCGGCTGGAGCGCTGCCCACGCCGCGCCGCTCCACGTCCACCTGTCCGAGCAGGTCGCGGAGAACGAGGGCTGCCTGGCGTCGTACGGCATGACGCCGACGGCGCTGCTGGCCGACGCCGGCGTGCTCGGGCCGGCCGCCACCGCCGTGCACGCCACCCACCTGTCCGGCGACGACGTCGCGCTGCTCGCTGCCAGCGGCACCGCCGTGAGCCTGTGCCCGACCACGGAGCGCGACCTCGGCGACGGCATCGGACCGGCGCGCCGGCTCGCCGACGCGGGCGTCCGCCTGGCGATCGGCAGCGACAGCCACGCGGTGGTCGACCCGTTCGAGGAGATGCGGGCGGTCGAGGCCGACGAACGGCTCGCCTCGCAGCAGCGCGGCCGGTTCGCCGCCGCGGAGCTGCTGGCCGCCGGCACCGCCCATGCGTGCCTCGGGTTCGACGACGCCGGCGAGATCGCCGTCGGGCGCCGTGCCGACCTGGTCACCATCGACACCTGCACGCCCCGCACCGCCGGGACCGGGGCCGACGAGCACACCGCCGTCTTCGCCGCCACCGCCGCCGACGTGCGCCTGGTGGTGGTCGACGGACGCGTCGTCTTCGACGGCGACCACGAGCGTGTCGGTCGCGACCTCGACGCCGCCGTCGGCAGGCTGTGGGCATGAGCAGCGCGCCGGCGTCCACCCTGCTCACCAACATCGGCGAGCTGGTCACCAACGACCCGGCCGCCAGCGACCTCCTCGGCCTCCGGCGGGACGCCGCGCTGGTCATGGCGGACGGCGTCGTCGCGTGGGTCGGACGGGCCGCCGACGCCCCGGCCGCCGACGAGGTCGTCGACGCAGGCGGCCGCGCGGCGCTGCCCGGCTTCGTCGACAGCCACAGCCACCTGGTCTTCGCGGGCGACCGCGCCGCCGAGTTCGAGGCGCGGATGGCGGGCGAGCGCTACGCCGCCGGTGGCATCCGGTCCACCGTCGCCGCGACCCGGGCGGCGAGCGACGCCGAGCTCGCTGCCGGGGTCGGCCGTCTCGTCGCGGAGATGCGACGCCAGGGCACCACGACGGTCGAGATCAAGTCCGGCTACGGCCTCACCGTCGCCGACGAGGCCCGGTCGCTGCGGATCGCCCGGGAGGTGACCGAGGAGACCACGTTCCTGGGCGCGCACGTCGTGCCGCCGGAGTACGACGCCGACCCGGCCGGCTACGTCGCGCTGGTGACGGGGGAGATGCTCGCTGCCGCCGCTCCGCACGCGCGGTGGGTCGACGCGTTCTGCGAGCGCGGTGCGTTCGACGACGAGCAGGCGCGAGCCGTCCTGCGGGCGGGTGCGGCCGCCGGCCTGTCCGGCCGGCTGCACGCCAACCAGCTCGGTCCCGGGCCGGGGGTGCGGCTCGCCGCCGAGCTCGGCCTGGCGGCGGTCGACCACTGCACCTATCTCTCGCGCGAGGACGTCCACGCCCTGCGGGAGTCCGGGACGGTCGCCACCCTGCTGCCCGGCGTGGAGTTCTCGACCCGACAGCCCTATCCCGACGCGCGGGCCCTGCTGGACGCGGGCGTGCGCGTGGCCCTGGCGAGCGACTGCAACCCGGGTTCGAGCTTCACCAGCTCCATCCCGCTCTGCATCGCCCTGGCGGTGCGCGAGATGGGGCTGACCCCGGGCGAGGCCGTGCACGCGGCGACGGCGGGAGGAGCGCGGGCGCTGGCACGCGCCGACGTCGGCGCGCTGGCGCCGGGCATGCGGGCCGACGTCGTGCTGCTGGACGCGCCGAGCCATCGGCACCTGCCCTACCGGCCGGGTGTGCCGCTGGTGCGCCGGGTTTGGGTCGGCGGCGTCGACGGAACGGTCCCCTCCAGGCGGTCGGCCTCCTAGGCTGGTCCCGACCCGGGAGGTGCAATGAGTCGCAAGCGAGTGATCGGGCTGTCGGTCGGCGGGGTCCTGCTCGTCGTCCTCGTCGTCGGTGCCGCGGTGTTCCAGCCGTGGCTGCTCCTCGTCGACGAGTCGGTCGACGAGGGCGACGACCCCAGCGCGGTGGTCGGCACCGCCACCGCCGGGCTCACCGACACCGTGGTGCCGAGCGCGTCGGCCGACCAGCAGACCCGGGTCCAGCTCGCGTCGGGCGCCTTCATCGACGCCGAGCACGGCACGTCGGGGGAGGCGACCATCTTCCGCCGCAGCGACGGCAGCCGGTACCTGCGGATCGAGGGGCTCGACACCTCCAACGGGCCCGACCTCCACGTCTGGGTCACCGACCAGCCGTCGGGCGGTGACTGCGAGGGCTGTCGGGACTCGTGGGGCATCTACGACGACGGCGACTACGTGCGGCTCGGCGAGCTCAAGGGCAACCAGGGCAACCAGACCTACGAGATCCCCGCCGACGCCGACCTCGCCGGGATGCGCTCGGTGGTCATCTGGTGCGACCGGTTCAACGTCGCGTTCGGCAGCGCTGCCATCGCTTGACGCGGCCCGTGGCCGCCTAGGCTGGTCCGGTGCCGGACCCCTCCCCGCTCCTCGAGCGCGACGGCGTCCTCGCGTCGCTGCGGGCGGCGTGGACCGACGCCGCTGCCGCGCGCGGCTCCGTGCACCTCCTCCAGGGCCCCGCCGGCATCGGGAAGACGACCGTGATCGAGGCGTTCGTGCGCTCGCTCGAGCCCGACGCCCGGCGGGTCCTCCACGCGCGCTGCAGCCCGCTGTCGGCCACCGTGCCGGGCAGCGTGGTCCGGGCGTGGTTCGCGCCGCTGCTCCGCACGGTCCCGCTCGGCTCGGCCCCGTTCGACGGCCCGGCGGTCGTGCTGTCCGACGCGTCCGCGCCACCGCTCGAGCTGGCCTACGCCGTGCAATGGGCAGTCGAGGACCTGACCACCGACGGCCCGGTCCTCGCGGTCGTCGACGACGTGCACTGGAGCGACCCGGTCAGCCTCGCGGTCCTCGACCACCTGACCGCCGCGATCGCCGGCCAGCCGGTCGTCGTGCTGCTCGGCAGGCGGAGCGCCGAGCCGGTCACGGCGCCGGAGCACCTCGCGCGGGTGGCACGCCGCGCCCGGCGGCACCCGCTGCCCCCGCTGTCGGCGGCGGCCGCCGCGCGGCTGGTGGCGCACCTCCCGGCGGAGGCCGCGGCCGAGGTGGTGCGCCGCAGCGAGGGCGTCCCGCTCTTCGTGCGCGAGCTGTCCGAGGCGCACGGCTCCGGGGAGACCGGTACACCGCGCGGGGTGGTGGACGTCGTGCGGTCGACCCTGGCCCGACTGCCCGAGGGGTCGCTCGACATCGCCCGCGTGGTGGCGCTGGCCGCCCGGCCGGTGACCGCAGCGGTCGTCGCGGCGGTCGCCCGGCGGCCCGCCGCGGAGGCGCTGCGGCTGCTCGACGGCCTGGCCGAGGCGGACGTCGTGGTGTGGGAGGAGGCCGAGCCACCCGCGGCGGCCGTCGGCCACGCCCTGATCGGCGACGCCATCCTCGACGACCTCGGACCGGCCGGCCGTGCGGAGCTGCACGCCGACCTCGCGGCGGTGCTCCGCAGGCAGGGCGCGGCGGACGACGAGGTGGCCGGCCACCTCCTGCACACCCTGCCCTCGGGGCGCCGGGAGGCGCGGGACCTCCTCCTGGCGGCGGGACGGCGCGCGCTGGTGGCCGGTGCGGCGGAGCTGGCGTCGCGCTACCTGCTGCGCGCCGTCGACGAGCTGGCCGACCCGCCCCACTCGGAGCTGCTTCCGATCCTCCAGGAGGCCGCCCGCGCCCTGGCCGGCTTCGGCGCGGTCGACCAGGCACTGACCGCGTGGCGGCGCGCGGCCGCCTCGGCGTCCTCGGCCGCCGAGGCCGCGCTGGTGATGGCCGAGGCGGGGGACGCGCTGACCGCGGCGGGTCGCCACCAGGAGGCGCTCGACCTGTGGCGCACCTGGCTCGAGCGGACCCCGCCCGAGGCCACCGAGGAGCGCAAGGTGCTCATGGTCCGGGTGGCGATGAACGCGCTCACGCTGAGCGCCACTCCCGGGGAGTTCGAGGCCGAGCTGCGCCGCGTCAGCGCCCAGCCCGCCCACGCCGACACCCACGGCGACCGGCTGCTGCTCGCCGCCGCGGCGGCCGGTCTGGTCTTCCAGCGGGGGGAGACGGCCGATCGGGCGGCGCAGCTGGCCGTGCGGGCGTGGGGAGGCGGCCGGCTGCTCGACGAGGCGAGCGCGGTCGGCGCCCCGGTGTACGTCGTCAGCGGCGTGCTCACCTGGACCGACACCCTCGACGTGGCGCTGGACGTGCTCGATCGCGCCGTCGCCGACGCGCGCGAGCTGCGGTCGGCCCTGGGCCTGGCGACGGCCCTGTTCTGCCGTGGCTGCGCCCTGCTCCGCTCCGGTGCGGTCACCGGCGCGCTCGACGACCTCACCCTCGCCGACGACCTCCGGCGCTTCGGCTGGTCCGCCTACACGCCGGTGCTGCTGCAGATGACGGTGGCCGCCCACCTGGCCCGGGGTGACGTCGCGTCCGCAGCGGCGCTCGGCCCCGCGCTCGAGGAGTGCACCCGCGAGCCGGGGTCGCTGGCGGAGTTCGCGGCCGTGGCGCTCGCCGACCTCGCGCTGGTCGAGGGGCGCGCCGACGACGCCGCCCGGCTCGTCGAGGAGGTCGCCGGCGTGCTGGGCGCGGCGGACAACCCGGCGATGCTCAGCCCCCGACGGCGGCTGGCCCGCGCCCGGCTCCTGCAGGGTCGTGTCGACGAGGCCCGTGCGGCAGCCGCCGAGGACGTCCGGCTGGCCCGCGGGTGGGGCGCCCCCCGCGCCGCCGCCGAGGCGCTGACGTTCGCTGCGGAGGTCGGCGCGGGGGACGAGCCGGAGGCACTCCTCCGCGAGGCGCTCGCGCTCCTCGAGCGGCCGGCCCTGCGTCGTACCGTAGAGCGGACGGCGGCCGAGGTGGCCCTGGCCGAGCTGCTCGTCCGGCGGGACCGGTCGGTCGCCGCGGAGGAGGCGGCGGCGCTTGCGCGCTCCGCGCACACCCGCGCGTCCGCGGAGGGCCTGGCTCCGCTCGTCGCGCGCTCCGGCGCGATCCTCTCCGGGCTCGGTGCCGGGCCGGGCCCGGTCGGCGACCGCCGGGCCTCGCTCACCCCCGCCGAGCGACGCGTGGTCGACCTGGTGCTCGCCGGGAGGACCAACCGCCAGGTGGCGGAGGAGCTCTTCGTCACCGTGAAGGCCGTCGAGTGGCACCTCTCCTCCGTCTACCGCAAGCTCGGGATCCGGGGCCGTCGCGACCTCGCCGCCGTCGTTCCGGGCTCCTGAGCCGGTGAACTCTGGGGTCGGTCCGGGGTTTTCTGGGGTGCGAACCCGTCGTTCCGCGGCCGCGGGTGGTCCAGACTTGTCCGGTCGTGCCCACGACGACCCGAACGTGGGGCCAGCCGGGGGACAGGTCGGGGTGTGTGGGGATCCGCGGCCTGTCCGCCGGGACCGCGGCGCACCTGGCAGGGGATGCCCGGTCGGTGGCAGGAAACCGCTGGCGCACCACATGCCGCCACCGCGAGGATCTGCCGCGTGACCACCGAGCCCGCGCCGGCGACCGAGCCCGACACCAAGGACTGGACCTGGGTCCTCGAGCGGCCGTGCCCCGACTGCGGCCTGGACGCGGCGTCGGTCGAGCCGGGCGACCTCGGCGCCGCCGTCCGCGCGAACGCCCGCTTCTGGGTCTCCGCCCTGGCCCGGCCCGAGGCGGAGCGACGGCCGGCCCCTGCCGTGTGGTCGCCCACCGAGTACGCCTGCCACGTGCGCGACGTCCACGTGCTCTTCGCGCAGCGGCTCGGGCAGATGCTCACCGAGGACGACCCGCTCTTCGCCAACTGGGACCAGGACGAGACCGCGCGGGTCCAGCGCTACGACCTGCAGCGTGCGGTCGACGTCGCACCGGCGCTCGAGTCCGCGGCCGACCGGGTGGCGGCGATCTACGACTCGGTGCCGCCGGAGTCGTGGAGCCGTCCCGGCCGGCGCAGCAACGGGAGTGTCTTCACGGTGGCCTCGCTCGGTCGCTACCACCTGCACGACGCGGTGCACCACCAGTGGGACGTCCGGTGGATGATGGCCGGGTGAGGCACACCGAGTTCTGGGCACGGATGGAGCAGCACCTCGGCACCGCCTACGCGCGGGTCTGGGCGGAGCAGTTCGTGATCGGCGACCTCGACCACCGCACGGCCGAGGAGGCGCTGGCCGCCGGCGTACCGCCCAAGCAGGTGTGGGAGGCCGTCTGGCGGGTGCTGGAGCTGCCGGCGAGCGAGCGATGACGGCGGTGCTCGCGCCGGACGTCGCCTCGGTCCAGCGTCGTACCGTCCGCGTCCTCGTGCTGACCCAGGCGGTCGGCGCGGTCGGGATCACGATCGGCATCGCCACCGCCTCCCTGCTCGCGCGCGACCTCTCCGGCTCCGAGGCGATGTCCGGGCTCGCCCAGACGGCGCAGGTGCTCGGCGCGGCGGTGATCTCCTTCCTCCTCGCGCCGCTCATGGCGCGGCGGGGACGCCGGGCCGGCCTGGTGACGGCGTACCTCGTCGGCGGGGCCGGCGGTGGACTCGCCGTGCTGTCCGGCGTCGTCGGGTCCATGGCCCTGCTGCTGGTCGGCGCGGTGATGCTCGGAGCCGGCACCTCCGCCAACAACGCGTCGCGCTACGCCGCGACCGACCTCGCGTCCGACACCACCCGTGGCCGCTCGCTGTCGATGGTGGTCTGGGCCACCACGATCGGCGCCGTCGCCGGCCCCAACCTCACCGGGCCCGCCGGAGCGCTCGCGGACGCCGTCGACATCCCCGAGCTGACGGGCCCCTTCGCGCTGGGTGCCGTAGGGATGGTGCTGGCCGCGCTGCTCGTCGGTGTGCTGCTGCGGCCCGACCCGCTGCTCGTCGCCCAGCGGCACGCGGCCGGCGACGGGAGGGCGCCGACCGGCCCACCGACCGGCACGGCGTGGTCGCGCGCCCGGCAGGCGGTGCGCGACCGGCCGGTGCTCGGCTATGCCATCGCCGGCCTGGCCCTGGCCCACGCCACGATGATCGGGGTGATGGTGATGACGCCGCTCCACATGGAGCACGGCGGCGCCGGCCTGGAGGTCATCGGCATCGTGATCAGCGTGCACGTGCTCGGCATGTTCGCGTTCTCGCCCGTGGTCGGCTGGCTCGCCGACCGGGTGGGCCGCCCGCAGGTCCTCGGCGGTGGGGGAGCGGTCCTGCTGGTCGCGCTCCTGCTGTGCGCCTCCGCGCCGACCGGGATGTCGTGGCAGGTGACCGGCGGGCTGTTCCTGCTCGGCGTCGGCTGGTCGCTGGCCATGGTGTCGTCCTCCACCATGGTCGCCGAGCACGCGCCGATCGCCGCCCGTACCGACGTGCAGGGGGTGGCGGACCTCGTCATGGGGTTGACCGCCGCCGCGGCCGGCGCGCTGGCCGGCGTGGTGGTGGGTCTCGCGGACTACCCGGCGCTGGCACTGGTCAGCCTGGCCCTCGTCGCCGGCGTGATCGGCGCGGCCGCCCGGGCCGGGCTGCGCCCCCAGCCGTCCTGATCGGTCGCGGCAGGGGCCGCGACGTGGCAGGATCCGGTCCTCGGGTGACAGATCCAGTGCTCGTCGTGGGGGTCGTTCCAGTGCGCCAGGTCACAAGGCTCGCCAGTGCCGTTCCGGTCCTGCTCCTGGCCGCGGTGCTGACCGCGTGCGGTGGCGGCGACGAGGACGAGGGCGCCGACACCACCGCCGGCGCGTCGAGCTCGGCGCCGGAGCCCGACCCGGCGACCTCCACCGCGCCGACCGGGACCTCCTCGTCGAGTCCCGGCCTCGGCGAGACGTCGGCCGGCGGCGGCCTCGAGATCACCCTGGTCGACGCCGAGGGCGAGGCGGCCCGCCAGGCGATGATCGTCGCGGAGGACGTGGAGGGCAGCGACCTCTTCTTCGCCGACGGCGAGGACGTGACGTGCTCGGCGCCGGGTGAGGACGGGACGAACCTCAACGCGCGGGCGCCGGAGTGGACCTGCACCATCGAGGCCGACACCAACGGCGTCCGCTGCCACGGGACGATCGTCGCCTACGGCGAGGCGGGCGCGAACGCCGGCGGGCTCTACGAGGACGTCGCGGTGCGCGACAACGCCATCACCTGCGGACCGGCCTGAGCCGGACCGGCGCGGGACGTCTCCGACACGCCGACGCGGCGTGGCGCACTTCGAACACGTGTTCGTCTAGGGTGGTGCCCACGGCGGACCGGGGAAGCCACCGGCCGTCCACAGGTACGACGCCGGGGCGGGCTGTCCACAACGGCGACACGGCTGACCAGGCTGTGTCGGAGCCTCGCCCTAGCGTCGCCGATGTACCTGGCTCCACCCCGACACAAGGACTGAGGCACATGGCTGGCGATGACCGGATGAAGGCGCTCGACGCCGCACTGCTCACCATCGAGAAGCAGTACGGCAAGGGCTCGGTGATGAGGCTCGGTGACGACACCCGGGCGCCCCTCGACGTGATCCCGACCGGCTCGATCGCCCTCGACGTGGCGCTCGGCATCGGCGGGCTGCCCCGGGGCCGGGTGGTGGAGGTCTACGGCCCGGAGTCCAGCGGCAAGACCACCGTCGCCCTGCACGCCGTGGCCAACGCCCAGGCGGCGGGCGGGATCGTGGCGTTCGTCGACGCCGAGCACGCCCTCGACCCGGAGTACGCCAAGGCCCTCGGCGTCGACACTGACGCGCTGCTCGTCTCCCAGCCCGACTCCGGCGAGCAGGCCCTCGAGATCGCCGACATGCTGATCCGCTCCGGCGCGCTCGACCTGATCGTCATCGACTCGGTGGCCGCGCTCGTGCCGCGCGCCGAGATCGAGGGCGAGATGGGCGACAGCCACGTCGGCCTCCAGGCGCGACTGATGAGCCAGGCGCTGCGCAAGATGACCGGTGCGCTCAACAACTCCAAGACGACCGCGATCTTCATCAACCAGCTCCGCGAGAAGATCGGCGTGATGTTCGGCTCGCCCGAGACGACCACCGGTGGTCGGGCGCTGAAGTTCTACTCCTCGGTGCGCCTCGACGTGCGCCGGATCGAGACCCTCAAGGACGGTACCGACATGGTCGGCAACCGCACCCGGGTCAAGGTCGTGAAGAACAAGGTCGCCCCGCCGTTCAAGCAGGCCGAGTTCGACATCATGTACGGCAAGGGCATCAGCCGCGAGGGCGGCCTGATCGACGTCGGCGTCGAGGCGGGCCTCGTCCGCAAGGCCGGCGCCTGGTACACCTACGAGGGCGACCAGCTCGGCCAGGGCAAGGAGAACGCGCGCGGCTTCCTCCGCGACAACCCCGACCTCGCCAACGAGCTCGAGAAGAAGATCCTCGAGAAGCTCGGCGTCACCCCGCAGGTCGACGGCGACGACGACCTCTCCGACGAGCCGATCGGCGTCGACAGCTTCTGATGCCCAGCGCTGAGCCGCCGGACGACGACGGCTGGACCGAGGACGCCGACCCCGAGTCGGTGGCCCGCACCATCCTCCTCGACCAGCTCAGCCGCCAGGCGCGCAGCCGCAAGGAGCTGGCGGAGCGGCTGGCCCGCCGCAACGTCCCCGACGACGTGGCGGGCCCCCTGCTCGACCGGTTCGAGGAGGTCGGTCTGGTCGACGACGAGGCCTTCGCCCGGGCCTGGGTCGACAGCCGGCAGCGCACCCGCGGCCTCGCGCGCCCGGCCCTGGCCGTGGAGCTGCGCCGCAAGGGCATCGCCGACGAGACGGCCCGCGCGGTGCTCGCCGAGGTCGACCCCGGCGACGAGGAGGCCGCCGCCCGACGGCTGGTGCGCAAGAAGCTCCGCTCCATGCGCGGCCTCGAGGAGCAGGTCGCCGCACGGCGACTCGTCGGCATGCTCGCCCGCAAGGGCTACCCGTCCGGGATGGCGTTCGCGGTGGTGAAGGACGAGCTCCGCATGGTCGACGACGACTCCGGCTCCACCGACCTGGCCTGAGCGGGCGCGCCGGCCGCCCGCATCCGCCGGCAGGCACACTGGCCGGATGAGCTCGCCCTTCCCGACCTCCCACCTCACCTCCCTGCTCCGGGTCCCGCAGGGGCCGGTCGACCTGGCCTCGATCGACACCGACGCGACGCCCGGCTTCGACGGCGACAAGGCGACGGGGAAGGCGGCGCTGTACGCGATGGGGCCCGAGCTGGCCGACCTCCAGGAGCGTCTCTTCGCCGAGGGCGTCGCCGGAGGCACCCGCAACCTCCTTCTGGTGCTCCAGGGCATGGACACCTCGGGCAAGGGAGGCACCCTCCGCTCGACGGTCGGCCTGGTCGACCCGCAGGGCGTGCGAATCACCTCGTTCAAGGCGCCGACCGAGGAGGAGCTCGCCCAGGACTTCCTGTGGCGGATCGCCCGGGCACTGCCGCCCGTCGGGTTCGTCGGCGTCTTCGACCGCTCGCACTACGAGGACGTGCTGATCGCCCGGGTCCGCGACCTCGCGCCAGCGGAGGAGATCGAGCGGCGCTACGACGCGATCAACGAGTTCGAGGCCGACCTCGCGGCGAGCGGCACCACGATCGTCAAGTGCATGCTGCACATCTCGGCGGAGGAGCAGAGGAAGCGGCTGCTCGCGCGGCTGGAGAAGCCGGAGAAGCACTGGAAGTACAACACCGGCGACCTCGCGGAGCGGAGGCGCTGGCCGGCCTACCAGGAGGCCTACCGGATCGCGATCGAGCGCACCAACACCGACGTCGCCCCGTGGCACGTCGTACCGGCGAACAGGAAGTGGTACCGCAACCTCGCCGTCGGCACCCTGCTGCACGACGCGCTCAGCTCGCTGGATCTCGGCTGGCCCGCCGCCGACTTCGACGTCGAGGAGCAGAAGCGCCTGCTGACCGAGGAGACCCCGCCGGTCTGACAGGATCGGTCGCATGATGCCGACGGTTCGGGTGACCCGCTACGTCACGCCGCTCCGTGAGGGCGGCAGCCTGCCGGGCGTGGTGGAGGCCGAGGACCTCGGCACCTACGTGTGCAAGTTCCACGGCGCCGGCCAAGGGCCGCGGGTGCTGGTGGCCGAGGTCGTGGTCGCCGGCCTCGCCCGGCTGCTCGACGTCCCCACGCCCGACCAGGTCGTCCTCGACGTCGACCCGGCGATCGCCCGCTACGAGGCCGACGAGGAGGTCCAGGACCTGCTCAACGCGAGCGCCGGCCTCAACCTCGGCATCGACTTCCTGCCGGGCGCCTTCGGCTACGACCCCACCACAGACCCGGACCCCGAGCTGGCCGGTCGGGTGCTGTGGCTGGACGCGTTCACGGCCAACGTCGACCGCAGCTGGCGCAACCCCAACCTGCTGGTCTGGCGCGGAGTGCTCTACGCCATCGACCACGGTGCGTCGCTCTACTTCCACCACTCCTGGCCGGGCGGACCCGGAGATCCGGCGCGCTTCGCGGCCCAGCCGTACGACGCCTCGGAGCACATCCTCCGCGGCCATGCCGCCCAGGCACGGGCGCAGGACGCGGCACTCGCCGCGCGGCTCGACGACGACGCGCTGCGGGCCGTCGTGGACGACGTGCCCGACCACTGGCTGGACCCGGTGCCGGGCGCGGAGGATCCCGCCGCTCTCCGTGAGCGCTACCTGGCCTTCCTCCGGGCCCGGCGCGACGGCGGCCGGCCCTGGCTCCCGCGAGAGGGACCGGCGTGAACCCCTACCAGTACGTCACCCTCCGCTGCGTCCCCCGCGTCGAGCGCGAGGAGTTCGTCAACGTCGGCGTGGTGCTCTACTGCCCCGACGAGCAGTTCCTCGGCGTGCGCAGCGCCGTCGACGAGGCGCGGCTCCGGGCCCTCGACCCGGCCGTCGACATCGCGGCCGTGCAGCACGCGCTCGACGCCGTCGACCGGGTCTGCCGGGGCGAGGCGCACGCCGACTTCGGCCCCGCGCTGCGCGCCACCGCCTACGGCGTGCGCGAGTCGCGCGACGACGTCAGCACCCGGTTCGGCTTCCTCAAGGCTCCCCGCAGCACCGTCCTCCAGCCCGGCCCGGTCCACGGCGGCGTCACCGGCGACCCCGCCCGCACCCTCGAGCACCTGCTGGAGCGCCTCGTCCTCTGACCCACCCCACGAGGTGGCAGGTTCTGCACCACGAGGTGGCAGGTTCTGCACCACGAAGTGGGAGGTTCCGCACCACGAGGTGGCACGTCTCGCACCACGAGGTGGCGGGATCCGGTCAGACGGGCACCAGCTCGACCGCGCCCACGGCGTACCGCGCGAGCACGGTCCGAGCGATCTCCGGGTGCGCGCCCAGCGGTGCGGAGACCGCGATCGCGCCGGCCTCCCGCGCCAGCTCGGCGGCCCGGTCGGGCAGCTCGCCGGGGGCGAGGAACAGCGAGGCCACCGCGATGTGCCGCCGGCCCTCCGCCCGGAAAGCCCGCACCGCCTCGCCGGTGGCCGGCGGCGCGCTCGTGGCGTACGCCGCCGTGACGGGCAGCTTGTGGTGGGCGCCCCACAGCCGCGCCAGCCGGGCCACGGCCTGGTTGGCCAGCGGGTCGGAGGAGCCCGCCGCGGCGAGCACCAGCGCGTCGAGCTCGCGGACGCGGGCGGCGCGCAGCGCGTCGCGCATCCGCTCGTCGAGCACCTCGAGGAACCGCGGCTCGAGGCCGAGCACGTCGGTGGTGCGGATCTGCAGGCCGGGGTGCCGGGCGGTCGCCTCCGCGATCGCCTGCGGTACGTCGACCTGGGCGTGGAACGCCTCGACGAGCAGGAGCGGTACGACCACGATCTCGTCGTGGCCGGCCCGCACCAGCTTGTCGACGACGGTCTGGAACCCGGGCTTGGCGAGCTCGAGGAACGCCTTCTCGATGCGGAGGTCGGGGCGCAGCGCCTTCGTCTCCTCGACGAGGGCCGTGACGGTCGCGGCGGAGCGCCGGTCGCGGCTGCCGTGAGCCAGGGCGATGAGTGCCGGAGCGGGCATCAGGACTTTCTCCTCTCGGCGGTCTGGTCGGTCATGAGTGGATCCCGCACTCGGTCTTGCCCGTGCCGGCCCAGCGCCCGCTGCGCGGGTCCTCGCCGGGCGCGACCCGGCGGGTGCAGGGGGCGCAGCCGATGGACGGGTAGCCGTCGTACACCAGCGGGTTGACGAGCACGCCGTTGTCGGCGATGTAGCGCTCGACCTGCTCGTCGCTCCACCGGGCGATGGGGGAGACCTTCACCTTCTGCTTCTTGGCGTCCCAGCCGATCACCGGGGCGATCACCCGATTGTGGGTCTCGGCACGACGCAGGCCGGTCGCCCACGCGTCGTACCCGGCGAGCGACTCGGCGAGCGGCTTCACCTTGCGCAGCGCGCAGCACAGGTCGGGGTCCCTCTTGTAGAGGTCCTTGCCGTGCTCCGCGTCCTGCTCGGCCACGCTCTGGGTCGGCGTGATCGTGATCAGGTTGACGTCCATCGTGGCCGCCACGGCGTCGCGCGTGCCGATGGTCTCCACGAAGTGGTAGCCGGTGTCGAGGAACACCACGTCGACGCCGGGGACCACCTTCGCGGCCAGGTGGGCGAGGACGGCGTCACCCATCGAGGAGGTCACGCAGAAGCGGTCGCCGAACGTGGCGGCGGCCCACTCGATGATCACCTCGGCCGGCGCCAGCTCGAGCTCGGCGCCCCAGTGGGACACGATCTCGCGCAGCTCCTCGGGGGAGCGGCCCTCGGTCTGCGCGCCGCGGAAGCTCCGAGCGCGAGCGGTGGCCGGGGCGGTCACGACGCACCACCCGGTCCGGGCGTCCGGTCGACGAGGCCCAGCAGCTTGACGGTGAACGCCCGGCGGCACGCCCGGCACTCCCAGCCGGTGGGCTCGTGCGGCCAGAGGTCGGTCTCGCTGCAGTACGGGCAGTGGTACGGCGCCGCGCGGCCCGCTCCGCCCTCGTCGTCGGTCACGGCGCACCCACCAGCGGACGGTCGCCGTCGAGCGTCTTCTCGCCGCGGAGGAGCTCCTCGTCGGCGCGGTGCACCCACTCCACGAAGGCCTCGCCCTCGGTGCGGTCGGCGAGGAAGTTGCTCACCACGCTGCTGACGTAGTCGTCGAGGCCGGCGCTGGTGACCTTGTGGGCGCGGAGCTTGCGACCGAAGTTGGCGTGCAGGCCGGTCGCCCCGCCGAGGTGCACCTGGAAGCCCTCGACCTGGTTGCCCGCGGCGTCGGTGACGAGCTGGCCCTTGAGGCCGAAGTCGGCGACCTGCGTGCGGGCGCAGGCGTTGGGGCAGCCGTTCACATTGACGGTGATCGGGGTGTCGAGGTCGGGGAACCGGCGCTCGAGCTCCGCGACGAGGCGGCGCGACCGCTCCTTGGTGTCGACGATCGCCAGCTTGCAGAACTCGATGCCGGTGCAGGCCATCGTGTTCTGCCGCCAGTTCGACGGCCGGGCCGCCAGGCCGATCTCGTCCAGCCGGGCGACGAGCGGCTCGACCTGCTCGCCGTCGACGCCGATGAGCACCAGCTTCTGGTAGGCGGTGAGCCGGGCGCCGGCGACGTCGTACTCCTCCATCAGGTCGCCGAGCCGGGTGAGCAGCGTCCCGGAGACCCGACCGACGGTGGGCGCGACGCCGATGTAGAACCGGCCGTCCTTCTGGGCGTGCACGCCGACGTGGTCGCGGTGGGCGACCGGCGTCTCTGGCGACGGGTTGGTCACCAGCTTCTCGCCGAGGTACTCGTTCTCGAGGACCTCGCGGAACTTCTCGGCGCCCCAGTCGGCGACCAGGAACTTCAGCCGGGCGCGGGAGCGGAGCCGCCGGTAGCCGTAGTCGCGGAAGATCCCGGCGACGCCGGCCCACACGTCCGGGACCTTGTCGAGCGGCACCCATACGCCGAACTTCTGGGCGAACATCGGGTTGGTGGAGAGGCCGCCGCCGACCCAGACGTCGAAGCCGGGGCCGTGCTCGGGGTGGACGGTGCCGACGAAGGACACGTCGTTGGTCTCGGGGGAGACGTCGTGGCTGGGGTGCCCGGTCACGGCCGTCTTGAACTTGCGGGGCAGGTTGGAGAAGGCCTTGTCGCCGATGTAGCGGCGCTCGATCTCCTCCAGCGCGGACGTGCCGTCGATGATCTCGTCGGCGGCGATGCCGGCGACCGGCGAGCCGAGGAACGGCCGCGGCGAGTCGCCGCAGGCCTCCGTGGAGTGCAGGCCCACCGCCTCGAGGCGCTCCCAGATCTCGGGCACGTTCTCGATCTCGATCCAGTGGTACTGAATGTTCTGCCGGTCGGTGATGTCGGCGGTGTCCCGCGCGAAGTCGACGCCGATCCGGCCCAGCGTCCGCACGGCGTCGGCGGAGAGCAGCTTGCCGTCGGAGCGGACCCGCATCATGAAGTAGCGGTCGTCGAGCTCCTCCTCCTCGAGCGCTCCGGTCCGGCCGCCGTCGATGCCGGGCTTGCGCTGCGTGTAGAGGCCCATCCAGCGGAACCGGCCGCGCAGGTCGGCGGGGTCGATGGAGTCGAAGCCGCGCTTGGAGTAGGTGTAGAGGATCCGGTCCCGCACGTTCAGCGGGTCGTCGTCCTTCTTGGACTGCTCGTTCTTGTTGAGCGGCTCGGTGTAGCCGAACGCCCACTGGCCCTCGGCGCGGCGCGGCCGGGGGACGTCGGTGAACTGGGGCGGGTTCGACTTGAAGCGCAGATCGGGCATGCGGAGAGCAGGTCCTTCGCTGATGGGGCGCGCAGCGGCGCGCGGCTCGAAAGGTGGTCGGCGTCGATCAGCGGGGCCAACACATCATGCTGCGGGTGCGCCCGAAGTCCACGTGGCGACGTACCACGAGGTGCGCATGGGTTGCAGCAGTGACCATGGCGGCGAGTCTCATTCCTCGGACGGGCGACCACAAATCGCAATCTCATGATGCGGACGGACGTCTCGCAGTTCGGACGGTCAGCCGGTCCAGCCCGCGCAGAACCGGTCGGCCTGCGACGCACGTCACAACCGACCACGGCCGTCTCGAGACTGCTCAGGGCCGGGGGCACGCGCTCCGACCCTCGGACCCGGCGGCGGCACTAGGCTGGGCGCCATGAGCGACAACGCCGCGCAGGCCCCCTCCAGCGAGCTCGTCAGCAGCGCCTACCGTCAGGCGCTCGACGTCATCTCCACCGTCGAGCCCCGGATCGCGGAGGCCACCCGCCAGGAGCTCGCCGACCAGCGCGCGTCGCTCAAGCTGATCGCCAGCGAGAACTACGCCTCGCCCGCCGTGCTGCTCACCATGGGCACCTGGTTCTCCGACAAGTACGCCGAGGGCACGGTCGGCCACCGCTTCTACGCCGGCTGCCAGAACGTCGACACGGTCGAGTCGCTCGCGGCCGAGCACGCGCGCGAGCTGTTCGGCGCCGAGTACGCCTACGTGCAGCCGCACTCTGGCATCGACGCCAACCTCACGGCGTACTGGGCGATCCTCGCGCACCGCGTCGAGGGGCCGTGGCTCGCCGACGCCGGTGTGCGGAACATGAACGACCTCTCCGACGCGGACTGGGAGAGGCTGCGCAAGGAGCTGGGCAACCAGCGCCTGCTCGGCATGAGCCTCGACGCCGGTGGCCACCTCACCCACGGCTTCCGGCCCAACATCAGCGGCAAGATGTTCCACCAGCAGCAGTACGGCACCGACCCCGAGACCGGCCTGCTCGACTACGACGCGCTCCGCGCCAAGGCCCGGGAGTTCAAGCCGCTCATCATCGTGGCCGGCTACTCCGCCTACCCGCGCCGGGTGAACTTCGCGAAGATGCGCGAGATCGCCGACGAGGTGGGCGCCACCCTCATGGTCGACATGGCGCACTTCGCCGGCCTGGTGGCCGGCAAGGTCTTCACCGGCGACGAGGACCCGGTGCCGCACGCCCACGTCGTCACCAGCACCTCGCACAAGTCGCTGCGCGGCCCGCGCGGCGGCTTCATCCTCGCCACCGAGGAGTACGCCCCCAGCGTCGACCGCGGATGCCCGATGGTGCTGGGCGGTCCGCTCTCCCACGTGATGGCCGCCAAGGCGGTGGCGTTCGCCGAGGCCCGCACCTCCGAGTTCCAGACCTACGCGCAGGCGATCGCCGACAACGCCAAGTCGCTCGCGGAGGGCCTGATGCGCCGGGGCGCGAAGCTGGTGACCGACGGCACCGACAACCACATCGTGCTCATCGACGTCACCTCCTTCGGCCTCACCGGTCGCCAGGCGGAGTCGGCGCTGCTCGACGCCGGCGTGGTGACCAACCGCAACTCGGTGCCCTCGGACCCCAACGGCGCCTGGTACACCTCCGGCATCCGGATCGGTACGCCGGCGCTGACCTCCCGCGGCTTCGGGGCCGAGGAGTTCGACGCGGTCGCCGAGCTCATCGTCCACGTCCTGCAGAACACCTCGGCCGGCACCACGAAGGCGGGGGAGCCGTCCAAGGCCAGCTACACCCTGGCCGACGGCGTGGCCGACAAGGTCAAGGACGCCTCGGCGGAGCTGCTGGACAAGCACCCGCTCTACCCCGGTCTCGACCTGGCCTGAGGCGGGGCGCCCGCCCGATAGCGTGGGCGCATGGCGGAGCAACCGGGGGAGGAGTCCGTGGCCACCCGCCGCTCGCTGCGTGACCGGCTCCCGCAGCGGTTCCGGCACTCCGCCCACCTGGTCTGGCGGCTGTTCGTCACGACGGTCAGCTCGTGCCTGCGCTACCGCGTCACCGGCCTCGCCGCAGAGGGCGCGTTCTTCGCGGTGCTGTCGGTGCCGCCGCTGATCTTCGCCCTGGCCGGCGGGGTCGGCTACGTCACCGACCACTTCACCGCCGCGCAGGTCGAGGAGGTACGACGCGCCGTGCTCGACCTGTCCTCGCGGTTCCTCACCGACACCGCGGTCGACAACGTGATCCGCCCGACGATGAACGACGTGCTGCGCGGCGGTCGGTTCGACGTGATCTCGCTCGGCTTCGTGCTGGCCCTGTGGTCGGGCTCCCGGGCGCTGAACGTGTTCGTCGACACCATCACGATCATGCACGGACTCGGCGGCCACCGCGGGATCGTGAAGACCCGGGCGCTGTCGTTCGTGCTCTACATCCTCGCCGTGGTGACCGGCGCGATCACCTTGCCGCTCATCGTCGCCGGCCCGCGCCTGGTCCGCACCTGGCTGCCGAACCGCGCAGACTTCCTCATCGGCTTCTACTGGCCGCTGGTGATCGTGGTCTGCATCTGCTTCCTCGCCACGCTCTACCACGTCTCCGTGCCGGTGCGGACCAACTGGAGCTTCAACCTCCCGGGTGCGGCGTTCTCGCTCGTGGCCTGGATCTTCGGCTCCTACCTGCTGCGCTGGGTGCTCACGGTGACCGCCCAGGACTCCCACTCGATCTACGGCCCGCTCGCGGCGCCGATTGCCATCCTGATCTGGCTCTACATCGCCGCGCTCGCCGTGCTGATCGGGGCCGGGGTGAACGCGGCGTTCGACGAGGTGTTCCCGCAGGAGACCACCCAGCGGGCGCGCCGGGAGCTGATGACCCGCCTGTTGCGCCGTACGCCCAAGCCGGTCGACTAGATTCGCCGGCGTGGACGACACTCCAGCAGGGCCGCCGAGCTCACCGTCCGCCGGGCGGGTCGCGCTGCCCGAGCGGGTGCGGTCGCCGTGGTGGGAGCTCGGCCGCCGGGTGCTGGCCGCGCTCGGGATCCTCGTCGGCACCGTGCTGCTCGTCTACCTCGACCGCGAGGGCTACCGCGACTCCGCCGACGCGACGGCGGAGAACCCCCTCGGCACCGTCTCCCTGATCGACGCGATCTACTACACGACCGTCACCCTGAGCACCACCGGCTACGGCGACATCTCGCCGGTCAGCGACGGCGCCAGGTTGATCAACGCGTTCGTCATCACCCCCGCCCGCATCGCCTTCCTCGTGCTGCTCATCGGCACCACGCTCGAGGTGCTGGCCCAGCGCGGCCGCGAGATGTTCCGGATCGCCCGATGGAGGAAGAACATGGCACACCACGTGGTGGTCGTCGGCTACGGCACCAAGGGCCGCAGCGCGGTCGAGACCCTCGTGAACAACGGCCTGGACCGCGAGAACATCGTGGTGGTCGACCCCAGTCCGGTCGCCCTGGCCGACGCGCACGCCGACCAGCTCGCGGTGATCACCGGCGACGCGACCCGCCGCGGCGTGCTGCGCCGCGCCGGCGTCGCCGACGCCGACCAGGTCATCATCACCACCGACCGCGACGACTCCAACGTGCTCGCCGCGCTGACGGTGCGCCAGCTGAACCCCGACGCCTGGATCGTCGCGGCGGTCAGCGAGCAGGAGAACGCCCCGCTGATGCGGCAGTCGGGCGCCGACTCGGTGATCACCTCCTCCGACGCCGTCGGCCGGCTGCTGGGCCTCTCGACGCTGTCGCCGACGCTCGGCACGGTGATGGAGGACCTGCTGACGTACGGCGACGGGCTCGAGGTCGCCGAGCGGGAGCTGCTGGTCAGCGAGGTCGGCCGGCCGCCCCAGTCGCTGCCGGACCAGGTGATCGCGGTGGTCCGCGACGAGAAGGTCTACCGCTACTTCGACCCCGTGGTGACGCTGCTGGCGCGGGGCGACCGGCTGATCGTCGTACGGCCCGCCAAGGAGCTGCCGTGGGCGCCGCGTCCCGGCACCCATAACGAGGAGTTCGCGGCCGACGAGGACTAACGCCCGGCCCCTGCCCGCCGCCTTGGGACCCGTGCCGGGACTGCTGGCCCGTCGGAGCCACCCGCGCCTTCCTCGATCGGTCGGACCTGCGCCCAGGCGGGTCGAAACACCGGTTCCGTGCGGGACAAGGGGCGGGGGAGCAGGCAGGATTCCGCCCATGGGGAAGGACTACGGACCGTGGGTCCGACACGACTGGTGCCCGCGCTGCTCGAAGCGGACCGAGCAGACGCGCTGGCTGCACCGCCTGTTCGGCGGTCCGAGCGACCACGGCGAGCACCGGATCCAGTGCAACGAGTGCGCCAGCGACCTCACCAAGGCAGCGAGCTGAGGTTCCCGCACAAACCGTGACGGCGAATGCGGGTTGCTTTCCGGCGATCGGGTACCGAACTTGGCGTACCTGTTTCCCAGGAGGAGGCCGAGATGCACCACAAGCGCGGAAAGCACGACCTGCAGCGCGACCTGCACCAGATGGTCGACGCCGTCGCCCCCCGGGTCGAGTCCGCCGTCAACACGGTGGCCGAGAAGGCCCCGCCGCTGATCGACAAGGGCCGCACCGTCGCCAGTGACGTCGCCCACCGCGGGCGGACCGTCGCGATGGAGAAGGGCACGCTGCTCGCGGAGCGGATCCCCGACGACGTCCTCGACCGGATGCCCGACAGCGTCGTCGAGCGGATGCCCGGCAAGCGGCGGCGGGGCGGCAAGAAGAAGTTCCTGCTGCTCGGCCTGCTCGGCGCGGTCATCGCCGTCGCCGCCCGGCGCTCCGGGATGCTCGGTGGATCCGGCGGCAGCCACCAGGCCTCGACGTCCGGCTCCGCCGGCACGGGTGGCGGCACCGGCGGTGGTACGACGACCGCCGGGTCCGGCATGACCACGCCGACCAGCGAGACCCCCCAGCAGGGCGGCGACCCGTCCGACCCGCTCACCGAGCCGCACGTGAACGGCCGGATGAGCTGACACCTGCACGCGCCGCCCCGTGGCGCGGGTTCGAACGTATGTTCTAGTCTGGCGTCATGGGGGTGCGGCACGTGTGGGTGAGACCGGCGTTCGTGCCGGTCGAGCTCCCCGGCCTCGTCCTCGACTGGCGCTCGACCGACGAGGGCTGGCAGGGCCTGGTCAACTATGTCGACCGGGACGGCCGCATCGTCACCGAGTGGTTGCCCGCAGGCAACCTGCGCCCGGTCAAGTCAACGCCCCAGACCGGCTCGGCCTACGGCTGAGCCGGTCTTCGGCATGTGGGCTACTGGTTGCCGGCCGCAGTCGTCCGCCGGCCGCGCGTCCGTGGGATCCGGGCGGCCGACTCGCCACCGTCGGTGGGCCAGACGTCGTCGGGATCGGCGGCGTGGGCGTCGGTCACCGTCCGGAGCAGCTCGGTCGCCGAATGGGCGTAGCGCGGGGTCGCCGCAGCGAGGAGCGCCTCCGCCCCTTGAGCATCGTTGAAGTCGGCCGGGACCACCAGGAAGCGGAGGACGGTGCGGTCGGCGGTGGTGAGGACGATGACGTGGGTGTCGTCGTCGGGGAAGCTGCCGACCTTGAGGAACCCGTTGCGCAGCGGGATCCGGCGTGCGGGCGTGTCCCAGTCCGGCGGCGAGTAGAGCGCGCGGACGATGCGTCCGAGCTCCGGCGGGAAGCCCTCGACCAGCTGGCGGAGCTCGGCGGCGAGGTCGCGGCTGTGCGGCCACCACCCGCCGTCGAGCCGGCCGGCGCCGGGCTCGCCGCTCGTGGAGAGCCGCAGGCTCGTCGACGACGCTGCTGTGGGGGAAGGGGGCGGTGATGCGGTGACGGCCATGTCGGCCTTCCCAGTCGCCGATCGACCGCGGTGCCTGAGGAGGCGTGCTGGAGACGACTGTCCGGTCACGGTAACACCGGACGGGCGTGGAGTGAGGTTCGCGGCACGATGTCCCGGCGCGCCCGGCCCGGGGCGCGGTCGGCGGCGAGCGCTCAGTGCAGCGCGGTCATCGCCAGGACCAGCTCGCGCCGGAGGCCGGCGATCCGGCCGGCGATGAGCAGGCTCTCCACGCTCACGCCGAGGTCCTCGCCATCGGCGCTGATCGCCACCATCGGGCCGCCGAGGTCGCCCTCGTAGCTCTGCGCCCGCTGCAGCTCCGCGGTGATCCGGGCGATCCACTCCGCGAGGGACTCGTCGGGGGAGCGCGGGACGAAGATCGGCCAGACGTGGGCGAGGTGCTCGTCGCGCCACGCCTCGGGGTCCTGGCCCGCGGCGGGCTCGGCGCGGCAGGTGCACCAGGCGCTGCCGTCGGGGTCGACCGTGATCCGGTGCCCGGTCACCGTGGTCGCGGGCGTCACCCGGCGCGGCGGCGGCAGGTCGTCGGCGCGCAGCTCGGTCGGGGACATGTCGGGCAGTATCGCGCGACGCCCCCCTGCGCCGAGGTTAAATCCGGTGGCTGGGCACTGCCTCCGGCAGTCGGGCGTCTTCGACGCGGCATGCCCCGCCCACGACGGGTGTCGGGGGCGGGGCGCCGAGGGTGACCCGAGCGATGGCGCGCGAGGTCAGTCCTGCTTGCGACCCTGCTTCTTGGCCTCGGTCAGGTCGCCGAGGCGCTCGGCGTCAGCGCGAGCCTCGGCGGCCGACTGCCGCGTCTCCCGGGCGTCGTCGAGCTCGGACTTCGCGGCGCGCGCCGTACCCTTCCGGCGGGCCTCGGCGGTGGACTCCACCCGGTCCTTGCGCTGCTCGACCGTCGCCGTGCGGCTGCCGGCCCGCTGGTCGGCCGCGGCCTTCTTGGCCGACTCGGTGCGCTCGGCCTGGGCCTCGGCCTGCCGCTTGCCGCGCACCTCCGTGGCTTCGGCCTCGACGACTCCCGCGGCGGCGCGCTCCGCGGCGGCGTCGCGCTTGCGGGCAGCCTCCTGGCGCGCCGAGGCGGTCGTCTGCGCTGCCTGCTTCCGGCGCGCCTCCGCCTCCTGCTCGAGCCGAGAGGCGCCGGCCACCTTGTGCGAGCGCTCCACGCGCTCGCTGCCGCGCTGGGTGATGTCGGCGTCGCCGAGCAGCGTGCCGGCAAGCTTGTCGGCCGAGCCGATCGTCCGGTCGAGAGCGACCCGCGGCAGCGAGCTCTCGGGCAGCCGGCCGGCCACCGTCTTGTCGACGACCGTCAGGGGCAGTCGGGCGACCTTGTAGGGGAGCGTGATCAGTGTGTTCAACATGGTGTCCTCACTTCTCGGCGTCGGCGCGCAGCTGCGCGGCTCGTTGTTCGGCGGCAGCGGCCTCGCGCTCGAGACGGAGCCGCTCGGCGGCGGCCTCCCGCTCGGTGCTGCCGGCGTCCTCGGCGAGACCTGCGGCCTCGTTCAGCCGGGACTGCGCGACAGCGTCGGCCTGCTGCTCGGCGGCCGCCTCGCCCGCCGCCTCGACGGTGTCGGCCTGTCGCTCGGCGGCGGCGTGCTCGGTGGCTCGCTCCCGCTGGATGGCGGACTCGTCGCGCTGCGCTCGGGCGCGGGCCTCGCGCTTCTGCTGCGCGGCCTCCCTGTTGGCCTCGTGCATCTCCTGCGCGGCTTCCTCGCGCTTGGCGTCAGCCACCGCCTCGTCGGCGACGGCCTCCTTGCGCCGCTTCGCCTCCGCCTGCTGGATCTGTCCCTCCTCCACCAGGTCGTCCTTGCCGGTCACGGCGCCGACGGCCTCCTTGGCCTTGCCTGCGACGCTGCCCATCAGTCCCTCTCGGGCTTCCGTTGCTTTGTCGTTGGTCATGCAATTGCGGTGCCCGATCGGTGGCGGATGACTCCCCGTGATCTCGTGATATGGGTCTCCAGCAACGGTTGCGACGTGGACGACGGAGTGGTCAGGTCGCGCCTGCCGGCGCTTGCTCCGCCTATCTCGATATAGCTAGAGTAAGCGCCGTGGAGCCCTTGTCACGTGTCACCGACGCAACCGTCGATGTCCTTCGCGCGTTGCGCGAGAGTGGCCGCCACGTCTGGGGCTTGCAGGTCGTCAAGAGGTCCGGACGAGCTCCCGGCACCGTGTACCCGGTGCTCGAACGCCTGGAGCGGGCGGGGTGGATCACGTCTGCATGGGAGAGCGACGATGCGCGCCCAGGACCCCGTCGGCGTCTTTACGAGTTCACCCCTGACGGTGCGCGTGCGGCCGTCGAGCTGCTCGCCGAACGCGACGCTCGACGGACGCCACGCAAGCGCGCTGCTCCCCGAACGCACGGACGCCTCGCATGAACCGGATCTGGCGGCTGTTGATCCTCGCGGCATCGTTGCTCGTCGCTGCCGAGAGCCGCCCGCGCCTGCGCGAGCAGTGGCTCGCCGACCTGGAAGGCGCGGCAGAGGCCGGCATCGCCCCCTCGGGCGTTGCCTTCGGCGCGTTGCGCGCCGTCCCATCGATCCATCCCCACGGAGGAGCCCGCATGCCCATCAGGCCCATCGGACCACTCGCCATCGCCCTGAAGCACACGAACGCCAGCCAGCGCCAGGTGGTCATCGTCGCCGTGCTGGCGACCATGCTGCTGGCTATCGGAGTCGGGCTCCTCGTCATGTGACAGGGCCACTGCGTCCTGTCGACCGCGTGCTGGGCGACGTATCTCTCCAGCCGAGGCACTCCTTGGGGAGTGGTCGACGACGAGGGAACGGACGTGGTCGAGCCCGGGCCGTTGGCTTGAGCCTCCAGCCAGTAGGCGACACGAGCACCGGTCAGGCGGGGGAGCGTGTCCGGTACTCGGCAGAGGCCTCGGCGACGATGAGCTCGGCGAGGCACCCTCCCGCAGGTGGGGCTACTCGCAGGTGTGGTGGGCGATACTGGGTTTGAACCAGTGACCTCTTCCGTGTCAAGGAAGCGCGCTACCGCTGCGCCAATCGCCCGTGTGGAGTTGTGGTGGAGGTGGGTACGGGATTTGAACCCGTGTACACGGATTTGCAGTCCGTTGCCTCGCCTCTCGGCCAACCCACCGTGAAGGCCTGACCAGAACCGATCAGCCTGGCCTGACCTGGTCAGCCAGTGGGTCTGGCGTGGCCTCTCCGAGCGGACAACGAGACTCGAACTCGCGACCTCAACCTTGGCAAGGTTGCGCTCTACCAACTGAGCTATGTCCGCACTGCGCTTCCGGCCGTGGCCTGTGGCGCGGTGAGAACACTAACGGATCGCCTCACCAGCACCAAAACCACCCCCGGCGATCCCAGGTCGGGGCGGCCTAGGCTGGGCGCATGCGCGTGTGGATCGACGGTCAGCTGCTGCCCGACCCGACTGCCCCGGCGGTCCCGGTCACCGACCACGGTCTCACCGTCGGCGACGCGGTGTTCGAGGCGGTCAAGGTCGTCGACGGCAGGCCGTTCGCGCTCGGCCGCCACCTCGCTCGCCTCGAGCGGTCGGCCGCTGGCCTGGGTTTGGACGGCCTCGACGTCGACCACGTACGACGCGGCGTCGCGGCCGTGCTGGAGGCCGAGCACCTCCCGCTGGGCCGGCTCCGGATCACGGTGACCGGCGGCAACGCGCCGCTCGGCTCGGGTCGCGGCGACTCGCCGCTCACCTCGATCGTGGTCGCGGCCCCGATGGAGCCGGCTGCGGCGACGACGGCCGTGGTCACGGTGGAGTGGCCGCGCAACGAGCGGGGGCTGCTGGCTGGGCTCAAGACGACGTCGTACGCCGAGAACGTGGTGGCGCTCGCCAGGGCGCGGGAGCGCGGCGCGACCGAGGCGGTCTTCGCCAACCTGGCCGGCCACCTCTGCGAGGGCACCGGCTCCAACGTCTTCTACGTCGTCGACGGCGAGCTGCGCACCCCGACGCTCGCGAGCGGGTGCCTCGCCGGCGTCACCCGCGACCTCCTCCTGGAGTGGTACGGCGCCCGGGAGGTCGACGAGCCGATCGGGATCTGCGCCGCGGCCGAGGAGATCTTCCTCGTCTCCACCACGCGCGACGTGCAGGGCGTGCACCGCTGGGACGACCGTGAGCTCCCCGCACCCGGCCCGGTCACCCAGGCCGCCATGCAGGCCTGGAAGGAGCGCGAGCCCGACCTGCTCGGCCTCGACCACTGAGGGGCGCCGCCCCGATGTGAATGCCGCGGCATGTTGCGTTACAGTCTCTGACCGCGGTCGTCGAGGCCGCTCCGGGCGATTGGCGCAGTGGTAGCGCGCTTCGTTCACACCGAAGAGGTCACTGGTTCGAACCCAGTATCGCCCACCCGGACTGCACCGAGGCCGGCCCGCACGGGCCGGCCTCGGTCACGTTTTCCACCCCGCCACGCAGGTACGGCGCCCGCCCGGCCCCCTCGGTACGATCGAGGTTCCGCGCCGCCGCGGGCCATCCGGCCCGCCGACCCCCACCAGAGGAGCCCTTCGTGTCCGACATCAAGGTCGTCGTACTGTCCGCCGACGCGCGCCAGGACACGACCGTCACCACGGGCACCAAGGCGTGGGAGCTGTTCAAGGAGCAGCCGGACGTCATCGCGGCCCGCGTCCGCGGGCAGCTCCGCGACCTGTCCTACGAGCTCGCCGACGGCGACGAGGTCGAGCCGGTCGCCATGTCCAGCCAGGACGGGCTCGACATCCTCCGGCACTCCACGGCCCACGTGCTCGCGCAGGCCGTGCAGCAGCTGTTCCCGGAGGCGAAGCTCGGGATCGGCCCGCCGATCAACGACGGCTTCTACTACGACTTCGACGTGCCGACGCCGTTCGTGCCCGAGGACCTCGCGCGGCTCGAGACGGCGATGCGCAAGATCATCAAGGAGAACCAGCGGTTCTCCCGCCGGGTCACCACCGACGAGGACGCCCTCGAGGAGCTCGCCGACGAGCCGTACAAGGTCGAGCTGATCGGGCTGAAGGGCAACGCGGGGGAGGCCGCCGAGGGCGCGTCCGCCGAGGTCGGCGCCGGCGAGCTGACGATCTACGACAACCTCAACCGCAACGGCGAGGTGGCGTGGAAGGACCTGTGCCGCGGCCCCCACGTGCCCACCACCAAGCGGATCCCCGCCTTCAAGCTGATGCGCAGCGCGGCGGCGTACTGGCGCGGCGACGAGAAGAACAAGCAGCTCCAGCGGATCTACGGCACCGCCTGGCCGTCGAAGGAGGAGCTCGACGACTACCTCCACCGGCTGGAGGAGGCCGAGCGCCGCGACCACCGCAAGCTGGGTCGCGAGCTCGACCTGTTCAGCTTCCCCGACGAGATCGGCTCCGGCCTGCCCGTCTTCCACCCCAGGGGCGGGGTGATCAAGCGGGAGATGGAGGACTACGTCCGCCGGCGCCACATCGAGGAGGGCTTCGAGTACGTCGGCACGCCGCACATCGCCAAGGAGGGGCTGTTCTACACCTCCGGCCACCTGCCCTACTACGGCGAGGGGATGTTCCCGGCGCTGGACGTCGACGGCATGGACTACCGCCTCAAGGCGATGAACTGCCCCATGCACAACCTCATCTACCGCTCCCGGCAGCGCTCCTACCGGGAGCTGCCGCTGCGGCTCTTCGAGTTCGGCAGCGTCTACCGCCACGAGAAGTCGGGCGTGGTCCACGGCCTCACCCGCGTGCGCGGCTTCGCACAGGACGACTCGCACTCCTACTGCACCCCCGAGCAGGCGCCGGAGGAGGTCAAGCACCTGCTGAGCTTCATGCTCAGCGTGCTCCGCGACTTCGGTCTCGACGACTTCTACCTCGAGCTGTCGACCCGCGACGAGTCCAAGGACAAGTTCATCGGCTCCGACGAGGACTGGGCCACCGCGACGGCGGTGCTCGAGCAGGTGGCGCAGGAGACCGGGCTCGAGCTGGTCCCCGACCCCGGCGGCGCGGCGTACTACGGCCCCAAGATCTCGGTGCAGGCCCGCGACGCCATCGGCCGCACCTGGCAGATGGGCACCGTCCAGTACGACTTCAACCAGCCCTCGCCCGACCGGTTCAACCTCGAGTACGTCGCCGCCGACGGCTCCAAGCAGCAGCCGGTGATGATCCACTCGGCGAAGTTCGGGTCCATCGAGCGCTTCCTGGGCGTCCTCACCGAGCACTACGCCGGCGCCTTCCCTCCCTGGCTCGCGCCCGTGCAGGTCCAGGCGATCCCGATCGCCGAGCGTCACCACGACTACCTGTTCGACGTGGCGGCGCAGCTGCGGGCGAGGGGCATCCGGGTCGAGGTCGACGTCTCCGACGACCGGATGCAGAAGAAGATCCGCAACGCCCAGCTGCAGAAGGTGCCGTTCATGGTGATCGCCGGCGACCAGGACGTCGAGGCGGGCGCGGTGAGCTTCCGCTACCGCGACGGGCGCCAGGACAACGGCGTGCCGGTGGCGGAGGCGATCGAGCGGGTGGCCGCGGCGGTCGCTGCCCGGGAACAGGTCTGACCATGGGGGCCCGGGCCGCCGCGGTCGCCGGCGTCGTGCTTGCGCTGCTCGTCGCCGGGTGCGCCGGTGACGGCGGCAGCAGTGGCGCCGGCCCCGCCGAGCCCACGTCGGAGGCGACCACGCTGGCGGCGCCGGAGGACGTGTCCGACGGCGCGACCCCCGGCGGCGACGAGGGCGACCTCGGTGCCGACGTCGACGACCTCGCCCGACAGGCCGAGAAGGAGGCCCGGCAGCTGGGCGAGCCGAAGAGCGACATCGCGCCCCGCGACGGCGAGGTGCTCGGCGGCGACATCAGCTGGCCCCAGTGCCCGAAGGGCATGGGCATCCCCGAGAAGCAGGGGCAGGGCATGCCGATGCCGCTCCCGCAGGCGGAGTACGTCGTGATCGGCCTGACCAACGGCCCGGGGTTCACGCCCAACCCGTGCCTGGCCGACCAGGTGGCCTGGGCCAAGGAGAACGACGTGCTCGTCGCGGTGTACGCCGTGAGCAGCTTCCCCGACAGCAGGACGCTCCGGAAGTACGGCGCCGACGGCCCCTACGACGCGTCCTCCCGGCTCGGGCAGCTGAAGAACGTCGGCTACCAGCAGGCCCGCTACAACATCGGCACCATGGGCAAGGTCGGCCTGCTCAGCCCGATCATCTGGATCGACGTCGAGCCGGTGCCGGTGTTCGAGTGGAGCGACGACGTCAAGGCCAACGCCGCGGTCATCGAGGGGGTGGCCCGTGGCTACGTCGACGCCGGCTTCAAGATCGGCGTCTACTCCACGCCCAGCCTCTACGAGGCCGTGGTCGGCGACTACAGCCTCGGCGGGGTGCCCGAGTGGCGGGCCGCCGGGCAGACGTCGCGGGCCGAGGCGCGCGACCGGTGCGGTGCCGACTGGTCGATCCAGGGCGGCCAGGCGGTGATGGGCCAGTGGGTCGAGCAACGCCGCGACCAGAACATCACCTGCCCGGGCATCGCCAAGGACCTCGGCCTGTGGTTCCACCGCTTCGACTGAGGCCGGTTGGCTACCCTTCCTCGGGCCAGCGAGAGTGGAGCAGGAGCGGGTTGTGACGACGGGAGCCGGGATGCCGACCGAGGAGGGCCCCGACCTGCTCGACGGCCGCCGCCGGCGGTGGCAGGAGCACAACCAGACCAGGCGACAGGTGATCATCGACGCCGCGATCGCGGTCCTCGAGCGCCAGGCGCCGGGCGAGGAGGTCCAGGTGCAGGCCGTGGCCGACGAGGCCGCCATGAGCCGCACGGTGATCTACCGCCACTTCGCGGACCGCAGCGACCTCGACCGCGCCGTGCAGTGGCAGATCTGCGCCGACCTCGGCGGTCGCCTGCTGCCCGCGCTGTCGTACGACGGCCGGCCCGACGAGATCATCCACGGCATCGTCGAGGCGTTCGTGACGTGGGCGAGCGCACACCCGACGCTGCTCTGGTTCGCCGAGCGCGACCTGGCCGGTTGGGGACCCAGCCCGCTGGGGGAGGCGCTCGAGGTGGTCGGCTCGCAGATCGAGGGGCTGATGGAGACCGTGCTGGACCACATCGGTGTGCCGCTGACCGAGGACGACCGCGCGGGCCTCGACCCGTGGGTGTTCGGCATGATCGGGGGCGTCATGGGCGCCACCCGCCGCTGGCTGGGCCGCGCGGACCGCCGGCCCCGACCGGAGGCGTTCGTCGACTTCCTGTCCACGACGGTGTGGATGCAGATCGACGGCATGGCCCGCTCCCGGGGCATCAACCTGCCCGACCTGCCCCTCACCGAGCTGCTCCAGGCGCTCGGTCCCGCGGAGGCCTGAGCCGATGAGCGACCCCGACGGCCTGGAGCGGCTCTGGACGCCGCACCGGATGGCGTACGTGCGCGGCGACTCCGACCAGGAGCCGGTCCGGGCCGAGCCACAGCCCGCGTGTCCCTTCTGCAGGATCACGGCGGACCCCGCCACGTCGACCGACGACGAGCTGCTCGTCGTGCGGGGGGCGACGGCGTACGTCGTGCTCAACCTCTACCCGTACAACCCCGGCCACCTGATGGTCCTGCCCTACCGGCACGTCGCCGACTACGGCGATCTGGACGACGCGGAGACCGCGGAGGTCGCCGAGCTCACCAAGCAGGCACTGCGCACCATCCGCTCGGTCTCGCGGCCGCACGCCTTCAACGTCGGCATCAACCTCGGCGGTGCGGCGGGCGGGTCCCTGTCGGGCCACCTGCACCAGCACGTGGTGCCGCGCTGGTCGGGCGACGCCAACTTCATGACCGTGGTCGGCGGCACGAAGACCCTTCCGCAGCTGCTCTCGGACACCCGCGACCTGCTGGCCGCGGCCTGGCCCGGCTGACCGCCTGCGTCGGCGGTCGCTGATAGGTTCCTGACCCGTGCTGGACCGCTTCAAGGAGTTCTGGGCAGGGACCGTCCTGCACCCGTTCGTGCGCCTGTTCCTCCGGCTCGGGATCAGCCCCGACGCCGTGACGCTGGTCGGCACCATCGGCGTCGCCGCCGGTGCGCTCGCGTTCTTCCCGCGCGGCGAGCTGCTCCTCGGGGTGCTGGTGATCACCGCCTTCGTCTTCAGCGACCTCATCGACGGCCGGATGGCGCGCGAGCTCGGCCGGCAGTCGCGGTTCGGCGCGTTCTGGGACTCCACGCTCGACCGGATCGGCGACGGCGCGATCTTCGGCGGTCTCGCGCTCTACTTCGCCGGTCCCGGCGACAGCTACCTCTACCTCTGCGTCACGCTCTGGTGCCTGGTGATGGGGTCGGTGACCTCCTACGCCCGCGCCCGCGCGGAGTCGCTCGGCATGGACGCCAAGGGCGGCATCGCCGAGCGCGCCGACCGGCTCGTCTCGATCCTGGTGATGACCGGTCTCGGCGCCCTGTTCGACCTGCCGGTCCTGATGCACGTGACCCTGTGGGCGCTGGCCGTGGCGAGCACCTACACCGTCGCGTTCCGCGTCCTGAAGGTACGACGCCAGGCGCTCGCCCTCGACGCCCAGCCCGAGGCCCAGACCGAAGCCCAGCCCGACGCTTGAGCCGACGCCTGGGCCGACGCCTCCCGGGCCTAGGATCGAGGTCATGAGCGAGCAGGCTGAGTCCACTTCGGTGCACGGCACCACCCGGGTCAAGCGCGGCATGGCCGAGATGCTGAAGGGCGGCGTGATCATGGACGTCGTCACGCCCGACCAGGCCAAGATCGCCGAGGACGCCGGGGCCGTGGCCGTGATGGCGCTCGAGCGGGTCCCCGCCGACATCCGCGCCCAGGGCGGCGTGTCCCGGATGAGCGACCCCGACATGATCGACGGCATCATCGACGCGGTGTCCATCCCGGTCATGGCGAAGGCACGGATCGGCCACTTCGCCGAGGCCCAGGTGCTGCAGTCGCTCGGCGTCGACTACATCGACGAGTCCGAGGTGCTCACCCCGGCCGACTACGCCAACCACATCGACAAGTGGGCGTTCACGGTGCCCTTCGTCTGCGGCGCCACCAACCTCGGTGAGGCGCTGCGCCGGATCACCGAGGGTGCGGCCATGATCCGCTCCAAGGGCGAGGCCGGCACCGGCGACGTCTCCAACGCCGTGACCCACATGCGCACCATCCGCGGCGAGATCCGCCGGCTCGGTGCACTCGCCGACGACGAGCTCTACGTCGCCGCCAAGGAGCTCCAGGCGCCGTACGACCTGGTCGTCGAGGTGGCCCGGAGCGGCAGGCTGCCGGTCGTGCTGTTCACCGCCGGCGGCATCGCCACCCCGGCCGACGCGGCGATGATGATGCAGCTCGGTGCCGAGGGCGTCTTCGTCGGCTCCGGCATCTTCAAGTCCGGCAACCCGGCCCAGCGCGCCGAGGCGATCGTCAAGGCCACGACCTTCTACGACGACCCCGACGTGGTCGCCAAGGTCTCCCGCGGCCTCGGCGAGGCGATGGTCGGCATCAACGTCGAGGAGATCCCGCAGCCCCACCGGCTCGCCGAGCGCGGCTGGTAGCCGCAGCACGCTGTCAGCGGCCCCGCACCGTCCGGTGCGGGGCCGCGACAACTTTTGCCGATTTCGGGAACGGCCGGGTCGCAGACGTGTGACCCTGCTGGTACGGCCTGGAGGGGGCCGGCTCGGGGGAGCCTGCGTGTGGGTGCGCGCGGGAGGGAGAGCAGCCATGAGGAAGACGACGAAGGGTGCGCTGGCGGCGGGGGCCGGAGGCCTGCTGCTGCTGGGCGGGGCCGGCACGCTGGCCTACTGGAGCGACACGACGACGGTGGACGGCGGCGACATCACCACCGGTCACCTGCGGATCACGGACGCGGAGACCTGCAGCGGGTGGACGCTCGACGCCGACGAGGACGCCGCGAGCGCGGCCTTCGACCCGGCCACCGACACCCTCGTGCCGGGCGACGTGATCAGCCGGACCTGTGACGTCGTGCTGGAGGCCGCCGGAGAGCACCTGCGGGCGACGGTGACGGCCACACCCGGCACGAGCACCGACCTGTTCACCGCGACGCCGGGGCTCACCCTCGCCGTCGCCCAGGTGGCGGCGTCATCGGACGGCGGGGTGACGCCGTTCGTGACGCTCTCGCCCCAGGAGGTCACCGAGGCCAACGACGGCGACACGCTGCGGGTGACCACGACGGTCACCTTCAGTGCAGCGGCACAGGACCCGGCGACCACCCAGGACATCACCAGCGCGCTCGCCGACATCGCGCTGACGGTGACCCAGGTCCACGACTGAGCGCGGACCCGTGTCGCGCGCCCGCAGGGTCCTCGGCGTCGTGGGACGGACGCTGGTCTGGGCTGCGGTCCTAGCAGTGGCCGCGGTCCTGGTGGTGGCTGTCGCCGTGCCGCGGGTGACCGGCGCGACGCCGTACACGGTGCTCACGGGGTCGATGCGCCCCGAGCTCGCACCGGGGAGCCTGGTCGTCGTCCGGCCGGCGGAGCACGAGGAGATCGGCATCGGCGACGTCGTCACGTTCCAGCTGGAGTCGGGTGAGCGCGCGGTGGTCACCCATCGCGTTGTCGCGGTCACCGTCGACGGGCGGGGCGAGACGAGGTTCACCACGCAGGGCGACGCCAACGAGCAGCCGGACCGGGAGTCGGTGCGGGCGGTCCAGGTCCGGGGTCGGGTGTGGTACTCGGTGCCCCACCTCGGGCGCCTCAACAGCGCCCTCACCGGCGAGCAGCGCCAGCTGGCGACCTACGGCGTCGGCGGCGCCCTCGTCGTGTACGCCGGCGCGACGCTCGTCAGCGCGGCCCGCGACCGCCGCCGGGCCGGTCGCGCCCGCGCACTGGACCCGGCGGCCTCGTCATGATCCGCGCCGTGGTGCCGGTGCTGTGCGCCTTCGTCGTGACGGCGACGGCGGCCCCGGCGCGTGCGGGCGACCAGACCGCGCTGAGCTGGGACGGCAGGAGCTGGGCGACCGTCCTCTCGGAGCCGCTGTTTTCCGCGGAGCGTCGCTGGGTGCCGGGCGACGCGGACACGGCCAACTTCTACGTGCTCAACCGCGGCGCGAGCGACGCCTCGCTGACCGTGGCCGTACGGGCGGCGGCGGGGCGCCAGGCACTGGCGTCCGGCGCCGTGGTGCTCCGCGCGCGGGTGGCGGGCGGCCGCTGGGTGCCGCTCCCCAACGGTCGGGAGGGAGCACTGCCAGTCGGCACCGTCGGCCAGGGGGAGCAGGTGGGCGTCGACGTGCGCGTCTCCCTACGGGACGCCGCGACCAACCGCTCGCAGGCCCGTCGCCTGGCCCTGCACCTCCAGGTGACCCTCGTCGAGGAGTCCGCCGTCCGCAGCGGCGGCAGGGACGGCTCGTCGCTGCCGCCCGCCGGCTCGGTCGTGCCGCACTGGCTGGTGCTGCTGGGTGCAGCGCTGGTCGGCGGCGGTCTCGCGATGGCGGTGCGGCGGGAGGCGGTCCGGTGAGCCGCCGTCCGGTGCCCCGCAGGAGGGCGGACGGCCCGCGCCGCTGGTTCGGCCGCGGCCGCACGCGCGCCCTGCTGACCCTCGGCGTGCTGGCCGGACTGGCGGTCACCAGCACCACGGCGTACTGGACCGACGAGGCGACGATCGACGGCGGCACCATCTCCACGGGCACGCTCGACCTGACCGCCGGGCCGACGACCGGATCCGAGCAGCTCACCGGACCGGGACCGAACACCTGGACGTCGACCCTGCTCGCGGTCAGCAGCATGGTGCCCGGCGAGAGCGTCGCCGCCACCTTCGTGGTGCGCAACTCCGGCTCGGCGCCGCTGCGGTTCAACGCGACCGTGCGGAGCACGTCCAACGACCTGACCGCCGGCTCCACCGGGCTGCGGCTCCAGATCTACGACAACGGCACCACCGCGACCAACACCGGCACCCTCGCCGGCGCCGACCGGAGTGGGACGTGCAACGGGTCGCAGGTCTACGTCGGCTACCTCTCGACCACTGCGTCGGCCGACGTGTTCCCCTCCGACGTGGCGCTGGCTGCGACGGGTGCCACCCGCAGCCTCTGCGTCCGCGCGTGGCTCGACACCGCCGCCCCCACCAGCCTCCAGGGCAGGTCGACGTCCGTCCAGGTCACCCTCGGCGCCGAGCAGCTGGGGGCACCGTGAGCCGCGGCGCGCACGGCTCGGCGGTGGCGCGGGTCCGCAGCCGGCTGCTGACGGGCGGGGCGGTGCTCGGGACGGCGACCCTGCTGCTCGTCGGAGGCTGCCTCGCCCTCGGTCTGCGGCCGATGGTCGTGGTCTCGGGTTCGATGAGCCCGGCCATCCCAGCGGGGTCCCTCGCGCTGGCCCGGAGCACCGACGCGGGCCAGGTCGAGGTCGGCGACGTGGTCACCGTGCTGCGCGCGGACGGCAGCCGGGTGATGCACCGGGTCGTCGCAGCCGAGCCCGCCGGCGACCGGGTCGCGCTCCGGCTCAAGGGCGACGCCAACGCGACGCCGGACCCCGAGCCGTACGTCGTGGAGTCCGTAGGGGTGGTGCGCGGTCACGTCCCGCTCCTCGGGCACCCCGTCTCCTGGCTCTCCTCGCCGGGCGGGCTGCTCCTGCTCGGCGCCGGGGCCTGCGGCCTGGTCGTGTTCGCCTTCCGTCGCGACTCCCGAGTGGCGGCAGGCGGCAGGCGGGTGGCGAGGGCCGCCGCCGTGCTGCCCTGGGCACTGGCGACCGTGCTCGCCGGGACGACCGGCGCCTGGTTCACCGACGTGGGCGCGGTCACGGCCGGTCCGCTGCAGACGCACCTGGTGGCCAGCCAGGCGCAGCCCGCCTGCCAGGACGTGAACGGCCTGCTCATCCTCGGCAACATCGCCCGGGTCACGTGGGCGCAGGTCGACCGCCGCTACGAGTACCACTGGGAGCTGCGGCGTGCCGACAACGGCTTCTTGGCGGCGTCAGGGGCCGTAGGTGCCGGGGTCGCCCAGGGCGGCACGGTCACGCTCGACCTGTGGACGGGCCTCGTCGGTGTGGACACCAACTACAACGTCGTGGTGCGCGCGCGGCTCGCCAGCACCACCAGCTGGATCGCCGCCACCACCACGACCACCCCCGTGCGCCGGGCCAGCATCCTCATCCTCGGCACGGCCTTCCGGTGCGGGCACGCCTGACCCGGCCCACTACCCTCCACCCGTGCCCGCCATCGGTGTCTTCGCCCTCCAGGGCGACGTCCGCGAACACCTCCAGACCCTGACGTCGCTGGGTGCGCACGCCATCCCGGTACGCCGCCCGTCCGAGCTCGAGCGGTGCGACGCGATCGTGCTGCCCGGCGGCGAGTCCACCACGATGGCCAAGCTCGCCCGCACCTTCGACCTGCTCGACCCGCTCCGCCAGCGGATCGCCGAGGGCATGCCCGCCTTCGGCACCTGCGCCGGGATGATCCTGCTCGCCGACCGGATCGTCGACGGAGCCGAGGGCCAGCAGACCCTCGGCGGCCTCGACGTCACCGTCCGGCGCAACGCGTTCGGCCGCCAGGTCGACTCCTTCGAGGCCGACCTGCCGTTCGACGGTCTGGCCGACCCGGTGCACGCCGTCTTCATCCGCGCACCGTGGGTTGAGCGCACCGGCCCGGGCGTCGAGGTCCTGGCGGAGGCGGCGGGCCACCCGGTCGCCGTACGGCAGGGCGGGCTGCTGGCGACGTCGTTCCACCCCGAGGTCGGCGGCGACGGCCGGGTGCACCGGCTCTTCCTCGACCTCGTGCAGCGGTAAACTGCGCCGCTGTTGTCGATCGGGAAGAGGGACTCATGTCTGGCCACTCCAAGTGGGCGACCACCAAGCACAAGAAGGCGGTCATCGACGCCAAGCGCGGCAAGCTGTTCGCCAAGCTGATCAAGAACATCGAGATCGCCGCCAAGATGGGCGGACCCGACCCGGCCGGCAACCCGACGCTCTACGACGCCATCCAGAAGGCGAAGAAGCAGTCGGTGCCCAACAAGAACATCGACTCCGCGGTCAAGCGCGGCGGCGGCCTCGAGGGCGGGGGCGTCGACTACGAGACGATCATGTACGAGGTCTACGGGCCCCAGGGCGTCGCCCTGCTCGTCGAGTGCCTCACCGACAACCGCAACCGCGCCGCGATGGAGGTGCGCACCGCCGTCACCCGCAACGGCGGCACCATGGCCGACCCGGGCTCGGTGTCGCGGCTGTTCAACCGCAAGGGCGTGGTGGTCGTGCCCAAGCAGCAGGACAAGGACGGCACGACCGTCGAGGTCACCGAGGACATGGTGCTCGAGGCGACGCTCGACGCCGGGGCCGAGGAGGTCAACGACCTCGGTGAGTCCTTCGAGGTGCAGGCCGAGGCCGGCGACGTGGTCGCCGTACGCACCTCGCTGCAGGACGCCGGCATCGACTACGACTCCGCCGACGTGCAGTTCGTCGCCTCGATGGACATCCCGGTCGCGGACCCCGAGGCCGCGACGAAGGTCTTCCGGCTCGTCGACGCCGTCGACGACCTCGACGACGTGCAGAACGTGTTCACCAACGCCGACATCCCCGACGACGTGATGGAGTCGATCGACGCCTGACCCGGCGTCCCCGGGCGTGTCCGCGCCCGATCCGGACGCGCGCCGGTTAGCGTGGCTCCGAACACCTGTTCGGACGAGAGGTTGTACGACGTGCGCGTGCTCGGGATCGACCCGGGGCTGACCCGCTGCGGTATGGGCGTGGTGGACGGCTCGGTCGGCCGGCCCCTCGGGCTGGTCGACGTGGGCGTGGTCCGCACGTCCTCCCACGTCCCGGTGCCCGAGCGGCTGGTCACCATCGAGCGCGGCATCGACGCCTGGCTCGACGAGCACCGGCCCGACGCCGTGGCGGTGGAGCGGATCTTCGCCCGCTCCGACGTGAGCACGATCATGGGCACCGCCCAGGCGGCCGGGCTGGCGATGGTGTGCGCCGCCCGTCGTGGCCTGCCGATCGCGCTGCACACGCCCAGCGAGGTGAAGGCCGCCGTGTCGGGCAACGGCCGGGCCGACAAGGCGCAGGTGGGCGCCATGGTCACCCGGATCCTGCGTCTGGACGCCCCGCCGCGGCCCGCCGACGCCGCCGACGCGCTCGCCCTGGCCATCACTCACATCTGGCGCGGCGGCGCGCAGGCGCGGATCGACGCCGCGCTCGCCGCCGCCGGGAGGAAGAACCGATGAGGAGATCGCGATGATCGCGTTCGTGCGCGGCAACGTCGCTGCCCTGACCCTGTCCAGCGCGGTCGTCGAGGTGGGGGGAGTGGGCCTGGAGCTGATGTGCACGCCCGGGACGTTGGCCCAGCTCCGCACCGGACGGCAGGCCACCCTGCCCACCAGCATGGTGGTGCGCGAGGACTCACTGACCCTCTACGGCTTCGCCGACGAGGACGAGAAGGCGGTGTTCGAGCTGGTGCAGACCGCATCCGGCGTCGGCCCGAAGCTCGCCCAGGCGATGCTCGCGGTCCTGTCGCCCGACGGGGTGCGCAGTGCGATCGCCGCCGACGACGTGCGCACCCTGACGAAGGTGCCCGGCATCGGCCAGAAGGGAGCCCAGCGGATCATCCTGGAGCTCAAGGACCGGGTCGGGGCGCCGACCGCCGCGACCGCGGGCGCCGTCGCGACCGCGCCCGCCGCGTGGCGCGACCAGGTCCACCAGGGGCTCGTCGGTCTGGGCTACAACGCGAAGGACGCCGAGAAGGCCGTCGATGCGGTCGCCGACGGGGCCGACGGCACCGCTCCCGACGTCGGGGCTCTGCTCCGCGCCGCCCTCCGCACCCTGTCGAAGGCGTAGCCATGCCCTTCCACGAGGACGAGCTCGACGCGGCGGAGGACGGCCACCTCCGCTCGCTCACCGCGGCCGAGGCCGAGGGCGACGAGCGGGCGGTCGAGGCAGCGCTCCGCCCGCGGAGCCTCGACGAGGTGGTCGGTCAGGCGCGGGTGCGCGACCAGCTCGGCCTCGTCCTCGAGGCCGCCCGTCAGCGCGGACGCGCGCCCGACCACGTGCTCCTGTCCGGACCGCCGGGGCTCGGCAAGACGACGCTGTCGATGATCATCGCCCACGAGATGGGCGTCCCGCTGCGCCTCACGAGCGGCCCGGCGATCACCCACGCGGGGGACCTCGCGGCCATCCTCTCCGGCCTCAACGAGGGCGAGGTGCTGTTCGTCGACGAGATCCACCGGATGTCCCGGCCGGCCGAGGAGATGCTCTACCTCGCCATGGAGGACTTCCGGGTCGACGTCGTGATCGGGAAGGGCCCGGGCGCGACGGCGATCCCACTGGAGATCCCGCCCTTCACGCTCGTCGGCGCCACCACCCGGGCCGGTCTGCTGCCCGGCCCGTTGCGCGACCGGTTCGGCTTCACCGCGCACCTGGAGTTCTACGAGCCCGACGAGCTCGACCTGATCGTGCACCGTTCGGCAGGCCTGCTCGACGTGGCGCTCACGCCCGAGGGGTCCGCCGAGATCGCCGGCCGGTCGCGCGGAACGCCTCGGATCGCCAACCGGCTCCTGCGGCGGGTCCGCGACTACGCGCAGGTCCGGGCGGACGGCGTGGTGACCCGGGAGGTCGCCCAGGCCGCCCTCGACCTCTACGAGGTCGACCGGCTCGGGCTCGACCGCCTCGACCGCGCCGTGATCGACGTGCTCTGCCGCCGGTTCGGGGGCGGTCCCGTGGGCGTCTCCACGCTGGCCGTCGCCGTCGGTGAGGAGCGCGAGACGGTCGAGGAGGTCGCCGAGCCGTTCCTCGTGCGCAACGGCTTCCTGGCGCGCACTCCGCGCGGCCGGATCGCCACCGCCGCCGCCTGGACCCACCTCGGGCTGTCGGCGCCCGCCGTACCCGCCGACGCCGGGGACGAGACGCTGTTCGGCGACGGCCCCGTGCCCTGAGGGGACTGCGGCCCGCCGATCACGGAATGATGGGTTGGCGTGGCTACACTTGCCCGTCGGCCCGCGCCTACCCATTCTGAGCGGTGCCAGACCCCGCACTCGCTGGAGAGGTTTGTCGGTGAAGGAGCTCGTCCCGTGGCTGTGGATCGCCGCTATCGCGTTGATCTTCTGGCTGCTCATCATCCGCCCCGCGTCGAAGCGGCAGAAGGAGATCGCTGCCCTGCAGAGCTCCCTGTCCGTCGGTGACGACGTCGTCCTGACGTCCGGGGTGTTCGCCACCATCACCGAGCTCACCGACGACCACGTCGCGGCCGAGATCGCGCCGGGTGTCGTGATCCGTGTCGTCCGCGGTGCGATCGGCTCCGTACGTCGCGACGAGGTCGAGACGGCCGGCGAGGTCGACCGGACCGACCGGATCGATCCCGCCGGGCCCGCAGATCCGGCTGACCCGGCAGGTCCGTCCGGTCCGTCCGGGGAGCGCTGAGCATGGCCGCGCGCCGACCGCGCCCCGGGCGCACCCTCGTCATCTTCTTCCTCGGCCTCGCTCTCTGCTACGGCCTGGTCATCCTCGCCGGTGGCGGCGCCACCGGCTCGACCTGGAAGCCGACCCTCGGGCTGGACCTGCAGGGCGGCACCCGGATCACGCTCAGCGCGGAGGAGGAGCCGACGGCCGAGAACCTCGAGGAGGCGCGCCGGATCATCGACCAGCGGGTCAACGGCTCGGGTGTGGCCGAGGCGGCCGTCACCACCCAGGGCGACAGCAACATCGTCGTGGAGGTCCCCGGCGACACGAGCAACCGCGACGAGCTCGAGGAGACCGTCAAGCGACAGGCGCAGCTGCGCTTCCGCCTGGTCGCCTGCTCCGAGCGCAACCCGAGCGGCCCCTGCGCCGCGCCGACCGGCCTCGAGGGCGGGCTCGGCCGCGCGCCGCTCGACCTCGCCGCCGAGCCGACCGACGGCGAGAGCCCGGCCGGCGAGGAGACGGCGACCGACGCCCCCGCCGAGGACGGCGCCGAGGCGCCCGCCGAGGAGGGCACCGACGTCCCCGCCGAGGGCGGTGCCCCCACGCCGGCCGACCCGGCCGGCAACGGCAAGAAGTGGACGGTCGAGGACTCCATCGCGTGGTCGCGCAGCCCCGACCAGGAGTGGATCTCGATCTACAACGCCCACACCTGCAGCCCCGAGGGCGTGCTGCTCACCCAGGAGGGCGAGCCCGCCGACCTGCCGGACGTGCCGGAGAAGCCGCTGGTGGCCTGCGGCGAGCCCGAGGAGGGGCAGTCGCTGAAGTACCTCCTCAGCCGCTCGGTCATCGAGGGCACCGAGCTCGAGGACGCCAGCGCCGGCACGCCCCCGCAGGGCGTCGGCTGGGTCGTCAGCATCGAGATGGGCAACGACAAGGACAAGGCGATCCCGCCGGGCTCGGCCGGTGCCAGTGACGACTTCGAGGCCGTCTCGCGCGCCTTCGCCGGCACCGACGAGCAGTTCGCGATCGTGCTCGACGGCGTCGTGCTCTCAGACCCGGTGATGACCTCGGTCATCACTGACGGGCGCTCGCAGATCGAGGGCGACTTCACCGAGCAGGAGGCCATCAACCTGGCCAACAGCCTGAAGTTCGGTGCGCTCCCGATCGAGTTCGACGACGAGGGGACCTCCGTCGAGGAGATCGGCCCGTCGTTGGCCGGCAACCAGCTCTCGGCCGGCCTGCTCGCGGGCGGCATCGGGCTCGGCCTGGTCATGCTCTACTGCGTCCTCTACTACCGCGGGTTGGGCCTGGTCGTGGTGAGCTCGCTGTTCGTCGCCGCGGCGGTCACCTACGCGATGGTGCTGCTGCTCAGCGAGACGGCCGGGTTCGCGCTGACCCTTCCGGGCATCGCCGGGCTGATCATCGCGGTCGGCGTCACGGCCGACTCGTTCGTCATCTTCTTCGAGCGGATCCGCGACGAGATGCGCGAGGGCAAGTCGATGCGGGTTGCAGTCGAGACGGGCTGGGCCCGGGCGCGGGTGACCCGCGTCGCGGCCAACACCGTGCAGCTGCTCTCCGCCGCCGTGCTCTACATCTTCGCCACCGGCGCGGTGAAGGGCTTCGGGTTCGCCCTCGGCCTGACCACCCTGATCGACCTCGCGGTGCTGTTCTGGTTCACCAAGCCGATGGTGTCCTGGCTGGCGCAGTTCAAGCTCTTCAACTCCGGCCACAAGCTGTCGGGCCTCAGCAAGGAGACGCTGGGCATGGACCTGCCGACGTCGCGTCGTACCGCCACCTCGGGAGGTGACGCCTGATGGGCAGGATGTCCCGGCTCGGCAACGAGCTCTACCACGGCCGCCGGTCGATCAACTTCGTCGGCAAGCCGTGGCTGTGGTACCTGATCTCCGCCGTCCTCGTGGGCGCGGCGATGGTCACCCTGTACCTCAAGCCGCTCAACATGGGTGTGGAGTTCACGGGCGGCACGACCTTCACGGTCTCTGTCGGGGCCGGCAACGCCACCCAGGACAACGCCGACGAGCTGCGCGAGGCGGTCGGCGACGCGGCAATCGAGAACGCCGAGAACCCGACCGTGACCACGGAGGGTGACCGTGCCCTCACGTTGACCACCGAGGACCTCAGTCCGGAGCAGTCGAGCGCGGTCACCGCCGTGATCCTGGAGACGTTCCCCGACGTCGCCGAGGCCGAGATCTCCGAGCAGGACATCGGTCCGTCGTGGGGCGAGGAGGTCGCCAAGCGCGCGCTCCTCGGCATCGCGATCTTCCTCGTGCTCGTCGTCCTGTTCATCTGGGCCTACTTCCGCGAGTGGCGGATGTCCGTGGCGGCGCTGATCGCGCTGTTCCACGACATCGCCCTGACCGTCGGCGTCTACGCCCTGTCGGGCTTCCAGGTGACGCCCGCCGCGGTGACCGGTCTGCTGGCGATCCTCGGGTTCTCCCTCTACGACACCGTGGTCGTGTTCGACAAGGTCAAGGAGAACACCACCCAGCTGCGCAAGAACACCCAGTCGTACGGCGACGCGGCGAACCTGGCGGTCAACCAGACCTTGGTCCGGTCGATCAACACCTCGATCGTCGCGCTGATCCCGATCGGCGCGATCCTCTACGTCAGCGCCGTGCAGCTCGGCGCGAGCTCGCTGCAGGACCTGGCCCTCGCCCAGTTCGTCGGCATGGCGGTCGGCCTCTACTCCTCGGTCATGCTGGCGCCGCGGATCCTGGTCCACATGAAGAACCAGGAGACCGAGGTCCAGCTGCAGGCCCGGCGCGCCAAGGCGAAGCAGCGCGCGCTGGCCGACCGCTACGCCGCCGTGCCGGTGTTCAAGGACGACACTCCGGTCACCCGGCCCGGTGGCGACCTCGAGCTGGACGACGAGGTGCCCGAGGAGCTGGCGGAGGACGAGGAGGAGCCCGCCGCTCGCCGGTCCGGTCCGTCGACCTCGGCCGCCTCCGGTGCGATCGGCAAGGGCCGGGTCGCCCCGGCCCCCAGCCGGCCCGTGTCGGAGAGTCGCAGCTCCGGTCGCACGCAGCCGGTGCGCCAGTCCCGCTCCAAGCGCGGCAAGAAGTAGTCGCGGCGTGGCGGAGCAGGCCGTGACCGACCCCGTGGCCGACCCTGTGGCCGAGCGGGCGGTGGACGCGCTGACCCGGCTGGTCCGGGACGTCCCCGACTTCCCCGAGCCGGGCATCGTCTTCAAGGACATCACGCCCCTGCTCGCGGACGCCGAGGGCTTCGGCGCGGTCGTCGAGGCGCTGGCGGCCGCCGGCCGCGGCCCCGACGGTGCGCCCGTCGTGGACAAGGTGGTCGGCATGGAGGCGCGCGGCTTCATCTTCGCCGCGCCGGTGGCCCTCGCGCTGGGCGTCGGGTTCGTGCCGGTGCGCAAGAAGGGCAAGCTGCCGCACACCACCCACGAGGTCGCCTACGAGCTGGAGTACGGCGAAGCCGTGCTCGAGCTCCACCGCGACGGACTCGCTCCGGGCGACCGGGTGCTCGTCGTCGACGACGTGCTGGCGACCGGCGGCACCGCACGTGCCACCTGCGACCTGGTCCGCCGGTGCGGGGCCCACCCCGCGGCGTTCGCGGTGCTGATGGAGCTCGGCTTCCTGGCCGGCCGCGACCAGCTCGGCGGCGACGACGGCGTCCCCGTCACCGCTCTGCTGGCCGTCCCCGGCAACTAGACTCGGCCCATGAGCGAGGAACGGGCCCCCGAGCGGCCGGTTCCCGCGCGCCCGCAGCCGGTGCCGGCGGTCACCAGCGACGTCGTCGGCGGCGGTCGGAGCATGCGCGCCCGGCTGGCCCGGATGGGCAGCCGCGGACAGACGTCCAACCCGGTTCTCGAGCCGCTGTTCCGCGCGGTCCGCGCCAACCACCCGAAGGCCGACCTCGCCCTCCTCGAGCGCGCCTACGTCACCGCCGAGCGGCTGCACGGCGACCAGAAGCGCAAGAGCGGCGACCCCTACATCACCCACCCCCTGGCCGTCACCACCATCCTGGCAGGCATCGGCATGACCGAGCCGACCCTGGTGGCGGCGCTGCTGCACGACACCGTCGAGGACACGCCGTACACGCTCGACGAGTGCCGGCGCGACTTCGGCGACGAGGTGGCGCGGCTGGTCGACGGCGTGACCAAGCTCGACAAGGTCGTCTACGGCGACAACGCCCAGGCCGAGACCATCCGCAAGATGATCGTCGCGATGTCGCGCGACATCCGGGTGCTGGTCATCAAGCTCGCCGACCGGCTGCACAACATGCGGACGCTGCGCTTCGTGCCCCAGAGGAGCCAGGAGCGGACCGCGCGGGAGACGCTCGACATCTACGCTCCGCTGGCCCACCGGCTCGGCATGAACACCATCAAGTGGGAGCTGGAGGACCTGGCGTTCGCGACGCTCCACCCGAAGATCTACGACGAGATCGTGCGCCTGGTGGCCGAGCGGGCACCGTCGCGCGACTCCTTCCTCGCCGAAGTGATCACCCAGGTCGAGCGCGACCTGCGGGAGGCGAAGATCAAGGCCACGGTGACCGGCCGGCCGAAGCACTACTACTCGATCTACCAGAAGATGATCGTCGGCGGCCGGGAGTTCTCCGACATCTACGACCTGGTCGGCATCCGCATCCTCGTCGAGGAGGACCGGGACTGCTACGCCGTGCTCGGCGTCCTGCACTCGCGGTGGAACCCGGTCCTGGGCCGGTTCAAGGACTACGTCGCGATGCCGAAGTTCAACATGTACCAGTCGCTGCACACGACGGTGATCGGGCCGCAGGGCAAGCCGGTCGAGATGCAGATCCGCACCTTCGCGATGCACCGTCGCGCCGAGTACGGGGTCGCGGCGCACTGGAAGTACAAGGAGATCGGCCGCGCCGGCGGCGACACCGACAAGAAGGGCGACCCCGACGACATGTCGTGGGTCCGGCAGCTGCTGGACTGGCAGAGCGAGGTCGAGGACCCGGGGGAGTTCCTCGAGTCGCTGCGGTTCGAGATCAACCAGACCGAGACCTACGTCTTCACCCCCCGGGGCGACGTGATCGCCCTCCCGTCCGGCTCGACCCCGGTCGACTTCGCGTACGCCGTGCACACCGAGGTCGGCCACCGCACCATCGGGGCGCGGGTCAACGGCCGGCTGGTGCCGCTGGAGTCGATGCTCGAGAACGGCGACGTGGTGGAGGTCTTCACCTCCAAGGCCGAGGGGGCCGGGCCCTCGCGTGACTGGCTGGGCTTCGTGAAGTCCCAGCGCGCCCGCTCGAAGATCCGGCAGTGGTTCACCAAGGAGCGCCGCGAGGAGGCGATCGAGCGCGGCAAGGACGAGATCGCCAAGCTGATGCGCAAGGAGGGCCTGCCCCTCAAGCGGCTGCTCACCCACGACTCGCTCACGCTCGTCGCCACCTCCTTCCGGCTCGCCGACGTGTCGGCGCTCTACGCCGCCGTCGGCGAGGGCAACCTCGGCGCCCAGACCGTCGTACGCAAGGTCATCGAGCTCCACGGCGGCGACGAGGGGGCGCAGGAGGACCTGGCCGAGGCGGTCACCATCACCGGCCGCGGCCGCCGGCCCCGCCGACCCGCCAGCGGCGACGCCGGGGTGATCGTCAAGGGCACCTCCGACGTCTGGGTCAAGCTCGCCAAGTGCTGCACGCCGGTGCCCCCCGACTCGATCCTCGGGTTCGTGACGAAGGGCGGGGGCGTCTCGGTGCACCGCAAGGACTGCACCAACGCCGAGAGCCTGCTCGCGCAGCCCGAGAAGCTCGTCGACGTCGAGTGGGCACCGACCGGTCAGTCGACCTTCCTGGTGAACATCCAGGTCGAGGCCCTCGACCGCGCCCGCCTGCTCAGCGACATCACCATGGCGCTCTCCGACGTCCACGTGAACATCCTGTCCGCGAACCTCACCACCTCCCGCGACCGCGTCGCGAAGTCGCGGTTCACCTTCGAGATGGCCGACGCCAAGCACCTCGACAGCGTCCTCAACGCCGTCCGCTCCGTCCCCGGCGTCTTCGACGCCTACCGGGTCACCAGCTGACCCGCCCTCAGCTGTAGTCGGCCGCAGCCCGCTTCGCCATCTCCAGGAAGGAGCGGCGGCCTTCCAAGTTCTCCTCCAGCTCGCGCACCTTCCGGGCGTCGCCCTTGGCGCGGGCGGCCTCGAGCTTGGCCTCGGCGTCGGCGATGGCGGCCTCGAGCTTGGAGATCATGTCGTCCGCGCGGGCGGACTTCTCCGGGTCGGACTTGCGCCACTGCTCGTCCTCGGCCTTGCGGATCGCCTGCTCGACGGTGCGCATCCGGCCCTCGAGCTCCTTGATCCGGGCGCGGGGCACCTTGCCGGCCGCGTCCCAGCGCTCGGCGATGTCGCGGAAGGCGGCCTTGGCGGCGGCGACGTCGCCGGTCTCCTTCAGCGGGCCCAGCAGCGCCTCGGCCTCGACCAGGAGCTGCTCCTTGACCTCGGCGTTGGCGGCGAACTCGGTGTCGAGGGCGGCGTTGGCCTCGTCGCGCGCCCCGAAGAACTTGTCCTGCGCCCCCCGGAACCGCTTCCACAGCTCGTCGTCGACCGCCTTCGGCGCGGGGCCGGCGGCCTTCCACTCCCGCATCAGGTCCCGGTAGCGGCCGGCCGTCGGCCCCCAGTCGGTGGAGTCGGCGAGTGCCTCGGCCTCCCTGGCGAGGCGCTCCTTGACCACCCGGGCGGCGTCGCGCTTCTCGTCCTGCTCGGCGAAGTGCGCCTTGCGGGCCTTGGTGTACGCCGACCGCGCGGAACTGAACCGCTTCCAGAGCTCGTCGTCGGAGGCCTTGTCGATGCGCGGCAGCTGCTTCCACTGCTCGAGCAGCTCACGCAGCCGGTTGGCGCCGTTCTTCCAGTCCCGGCCGGCGGCGATCCGCTCGGCCTCGACCGCGAGCTGCTCCTTCTTGTCCCGTGCCTCGGACGCCCGCTGGGCCTTCTCGGCCTTGCGGGCGTCGCGCTGGGTGGCGATGACCGGGCCGAGCTCGTCGAGCTTGCGCCCGAGCGCCGCCAGGTCGCCCACGGCGTGCGCGTCCACCAGCTGCTCGCGGACCATCTTCACGGCCGAGGTGGCCTCCTCGGGCGACAGCACGCCGGTGAGCACCCGCCGGTGCAGCAGGTCGACCTCCAGGGCGAGGTTGTCGTAGCGCCTGGTGTAGAACGCCAACGCCTCCTCGGGTGACGCGTCGGGCATCTGCCCGACCGCCCGCTCGCCGTCGGCTGTCTTCACATAGACGGTGCCGTCGTCGCCGACGCGGCCCCAGTCGGAGGTAGTCACAGTCGGCCATGTTAGGCGCTGCCTCCCCGTCCGGCGTGCGAGACGCCCCGCCCGATACGCTGGCTCGGTGCTGATCGCCGCCTTCCCCGCCGGACCGTGGGGCACCAACTGCTACGTCGCGGCCACCGGCGCCGGCTCGGAGTGCGTGGTGATCGATCCCGGCAAGGACGCCGCGTCCGGCGTCGCCGAGGTGGTCCGCGAGCACCGCCTCAAGCCCGTCGCCGTGCTGCTGACCCACGGCCATCTCGACCACATGTGGTCGGTCACCCCCGTCGCCGGCGCGTACGACGCCACCGCCTGGATCCACCCCGACGACCGCCACCTGCTCACCGACCCGATGGCCGGCATCTCCCGCGAGTCCGCCGGGATGCTGCTGGGCGGCGACTACGAGTTCACCGAGCCCGACGACGTGGCGGAGCTCGCCGACGGCGCCGAGCTGGAGCTGGCCGGCCTGCGGTTCGTGGTCGACCACACGCCGGGCCACACCGAGGGATCGGTGACGTTCCGGACGCCGTACTCCGCGGTGCAGGCGGAGATCTCCGAGGTGATGTTCTCCGGCGACCTGCTCTTCGCAGGCTCCATCGGGCGCACCGACCTGCCCGGCGGCGACCACGCCACCATGCTGCGCTCGCTGGAGACCAAGGTGCTGCCCCTCGCCGACGACATCGTGGTGCTGCCCGGCCATGGCGAGCAGACGTCGATCGGCCGCGAGCGTGCGACCAACCCCTTCCTGCTGGACCTCGCCGACTCCGGGTCCACGGGCCGAGCTTCGCGAGGACTCTGACCGATGGCGAAACCCACCCCGCTCAGCGGGTTCCCCGAGTTCCTGCCTGCCCAGCGGCAGGTCGAGCAGCAGGTGATCGCGGCGCTGGCCCGCACGTTCGAGCTCCACGGGTTCGCCAACATCGAGACCCGCGCCGTCGAGCCGATGGACCAGCTGCTCCGCAAGGGCGACACCTCCAAGGAGGTCTACGTCCTGCGCCGGCTGCAGGACGAGGACTCCTCGCGCGACAAGGGCATCGGCCTCCACTTCGACCTGACGGTCCCGTTCGCCCGCTACGTGCTGGAGAACGCCGGGAAGCTGGAGTTCCCCTTCCGCCGCTACCAGATCCAGAAGGTGTGGCGCGGCGAGCGGCCCCAGGAGGGCCGGTTCCGGGAGTTCACCCAGGCCGACATCGACATCGTCGGCCGAGACGAGCTGCCGTTCCACCACGACGTCGAGGTGGCCCGGGTGATGCTGGAGGCGCTGGCCCAGCTCGACTTCCTCCCCGGCTTCCGGCTCCAGGTCAACAACCGCAAGCTGATCCAGGGCTTCTACGCCGGTCTCGGTGTTCCCGCTGAAGGGATCGACGAGGTGATGCGGCTGGTCGACAAGCTCGACAAGCTGGACGAAGCCCAGGTGCGCACCTTGCTGGTCGACGAGGCCGGACTGACCGGTGACCAGGCCGACCAGTGCCTGCGGCTGGCGACGATCACGTCCGTCGACGACTCCTTCGTCGCGCGGGTGCGGGCCCTCGGCGTGGAGCACGAGCTCCTCGACGAGGGGCTCGACGAGCTCGCCACCCTGGTGCGCGCCTGCGCGCCGCTCGCCACGGAGCGGACCCGGATCGAGGCCGACCTCTCCATCGCCCGCGGCCTGGACTACTACACCGGGACGGTGTTCGAGACCCGGCTAGACGGTCACGAGTCCCTCGGCTCCATCTGCTCCGGCGGCCGCTACGACGCGCTGGCCTCCGACGGCCGCACCACCTATCCCGGCGTCGGCATCTCGCTGGGCCTCAGCCGGGTGCTGGTGCCCCTGGTCGGCAGGGGGCTGCTCAGCGCGGACCGCTCCGTGCCCAGCGTGGTGCTCGTCGCGGTGAGCAACGAGGACGAACGGGGCGACGCCGACGCCATCGCCACCGCCCTGCGCCGCAACGGGGTGCCGTGCGAGGTGTCGCCCAGTGCGGCGAAGTTCGGCAAGCAGATCCGGCACGCCGAGCGGCGCGGCATCCCGTTCGTCTGGTTCGGCTCGGAGGTCAAGGACATCCGCAGCGGGGAGCAGGTCGCCGCCGATCCCGCGACCTGGCAGCCTCCCTCGGAGGACCTGCGACCCACCGTCATCACCAACACCGAGGAGACCCGCTCGTGATCCGCACCCATGACGCCGGCGCCCTGCGCGCCGACCACGTCGGCCAGACCGTCACCCTCGCGGGGTGGGTCGCCAACCGGCGCGATCACGGCGGCGTCGCGTTCATCGACCTGCGCGAGGCCAGCGGCGTGGTGCAGGTGGTCATCCGGGACGAGGCCGTGGCCCACAGCCTCCGTGCCGAGTACTGCCTGAAGGTGACCGGCGAGGTCGTCGCCCGCCTGGAGGGCAACGAGAACCCCAACCTGCCCACCGGTCAGGTCGAGGTCGTCGCGAGCGACGTCGAGGTGCTCAGCGCCGCCGCGCCGCTGCCCTTCCCGATCAGCGACCACGTCGACGTGGGGGAGGAGGCACGCCTGCGCCACCGCTATCTCGACCTGCGGCGCAGCGGTCCGGGCGACGCGATCCGGTTGCGGAGCCGGGTCAACAAGGCCGCACGCGACGTGCTCGCCGCCCACGACTTCGTCGAGATCGAGACGCCGACGCTGACCCGCTCCACCCCGGAGGGGGCCCGCGACTTCCTGGTGCCCGCCCGCCTCCAGCCGGGCAGCTGGTACGCCCTCCCGCAGAGCCCCCAGCTGTTCAAGCAGCTGCTGATGGTCGCCGGGATGGAGCGCTACTACCAGATCGCGCGCTGCTACCGCGACGAGGACTTCCGTGCCGACCGGCAGCCGGAGTTCACCCAGCTCGACATCGAGATGAGCTTCGTGACCCAGGACGACGTGATCGCCCTGGGCGAGGAGATCGTGGCCGCGCTGTGGCGGTTGATCGGCGTCGACGTGCCCACCCCGCTGCCGCGGATGACCTACGCCGAGGCGATGGCCCGCTACGGCTCCGACAAGCCCGACCTCCGGATGGGTCTGGAGCTGGTCGACTGCACCGAGTTCTTCGAGGAGACGCCATTCCGGGTCTTCTCGCCGCAGAACGCGCAGTACGTCGGCGCCGTGGTCATGCCCGGCGGCGCCGGCCAGCCCCGCAAGCAGCTGGACGCGTGGCAGGACTGGGCCAAGCAGCGCGGTGCCCGCGGCCTGGCGTACATCCTCGTCGGCGAGGACGGTGAGCTCAGCGGTCCCGTCGCGAAGAACCTCTCCGAGGAGGAGCGGGCCGGCATCGTCGCGCACGTGGGCGCGGAGCGCGGCGACTGCATCTTCTTCGCAGCGGGCGCGGTCAAGGCCAGCCGGTCGCTGCTGGGCGCGGCCCGGCTGGAGATCGGCCGGCGCACGGGCCTGCTCGACGAGAACGCGTGGAGCTTCCTCTGGGTCGTCGACGCGCCGCTCTTCGAGCCGGCCGACGAGGCGACCGCTGCCGGTGACGTCGCCGTCGGCGGTGGCGCGTGGACGGCCGTGCACCACGCGTTCACCAGCCCGCAGGACCTCGAGCGCTTCGACCAGGACCCTGGCAGTGCGCTGGCCTGGGCCTACGACATCGTCTGCAACGGCAACGAGATCGGTGGCGGCTCCATCCGAATCCACCGTGAGGACGTCCAGAAGCGCGTCTTCGAGGTGATGGGCATCAGCGAGGACGAGGCCGAGGAGAAGTTCGGCTTCCTGCTCGAGGCGTTCAAGTACGGCGCCCCGCCCCACGGCGGCATCGCGTTCGGCTGGGACCGCGTGGTCGCGCTCCTCGCGGGCACAGAGTCGATCCGCGACGTGATCGCGTTCCCGAAGACCGGCGGGGGGTACGACCCGCTGACCGCCGCTCCTGCGCCGATCACGCCGGAGCAGCGGAAGGAAGCCGGTGTGGACGCCAAGCCGGAGAACGAACCACAGGGCTGACCGGCTTCCACCGGACGGTTTGCCGGGCGGTCGAGACCAGATCGTTATCCGCTGGTGACCAACGCGGTGGTCCACCTCACCTAGAGTCGCACCCGGCGTCGGCGCAGCGGCCACGCCCTCGGGACCAGAACGATGAGGTGGGCATGACCGGAATCGGCAGCGAGATCGACAGCCACTTCCAGGGTCCCGGCGACGGTGCGAAGCTCGAGGGCAAGGAGATCGTCGGCCGGTCGCCGACCCGGCTGGCCATGGAGCGGTTCCGCAAGGACAAGCTCTCCATGGCGGCGCTGATCGTCGTGCTGCTGTTCTTCCTCGCGGCCCTGGCCGCCCCGATCCTGGTCAAGCTCGGCTGGATCATCCACCCGTTCCAGTCCAACCAGGACCTGCTCGACGAGTACGGCTTCCCGATCCAGCGCTGGGGCGGGATCTCGGCCGACCACTGGCTCGGCATCGAGCCGGGCCTCGGCCGCGACACCCTCTCGCGGGTCTGGTACGGCACGACGTTCTCGCTGATGATCTCGATCGCCGCCGCCGCGATCTCGATGGTCATCGGGGTGGTCCTCGGCATCGTCTCCGGGGCGGCCGGCGGCTGGGCCGACTCGATCATCGGTCGCTTCATCGACCTGACGCTGGCGTTCCCGCAGACGCTGATGCTGCTGGCGCTCTCGAGCGTCGGCATCCTCTTCCTGGAGGAGGTCGTCAACATCCCGCACGGCAACCTCTCGGCCGGCGCCTACATCATCCTGGTGCTGGGCCTGTTCGGGTGGACGAGCATCGCCCGCATCGTCCGGGGCCAGGTGCTCTCGATCCGGGAGCGCGAGTTCGTCCACGCCGCCCAGCTGATGGGTGCGAGCCGGATGCGCATCTACTTCCGCGAGATCCTGCCCAACCTGTGGGCGCCGATCCTGGTGACCTTCACCCTGCTGATGCCGGCCTTCGTGTCCGCGGAGGCGGCCCTGTCCTACCTCGGCGTCGGCATCACGCCGCCGACGCCGACGCTCGGCAACATCCTGCGTGACTCGCTCCGCTACGCATCGACCGACTTCGTGTACTTCGTCGTCCCCGCCGCCGCCATCGCGATCATCGTCGTGAGCTTCAACCTGCTCGGCGACGGCCTTCGTGACGCGCTCGATCCCAAGGGTGACCGCTGACCGACCGACTCGGGACGACAACCAGGCTTCGACGGCAGCTCGCCGCCGAACGTGCCGCCGCACTCTGCGCAGCACATCCAAGGAGGAAGAAATGGGTATCAAACTGAAGAGGGCGATGGTGGGCGCGGCCGCCAGTGCCCTGGCGTTCAGCACCCTCGCCGCCTGCGGCGGTGACGGTGGATCCGGGAACGGCGCCGGGCAGGAGGGGGAGAAGGGCGGCGAGCTCGTCTACCTCCAGCACTTCGCCTTCGAGAGCGCCGACCCCCAGCGCATCTACTACGGCGTCCAGCTCGCCCAGTGGCGGCGCACCCTCTACCGGGGCCTGCTCGGCTTCCCGATGTCGGAGGACGCCGAAGAGGCGAACACGCCCGTCCCGGACCTCGCGACCGACACCGGCACCGCCGAGGAGGGCGGCAAGGTCTGGTCGTTCACCCTCAAGGACGGCGTGAAGTGGGAGGACGGCAGCGACATCACCTGTGAGGACGTGAAGTACGGCACCTCGCGCGTCTTCGCCAACGACGTGATCACCGGTGGCCCGAACTACACCCTCAGCTACCTGGACATCCCGACCAAGCCCGACGGCTCCTCGCAGTACCCCGGCCCCTACAAGGCGACGCCGGAGCAGCAGGCGATGTACGACAAGGCCGTGACGTGCGACGACCGCACCATCACCTTCCGGTTCAACAAGCCGTGGGCTGACTTCCCGCTCGCCGTGGCCGGCATGATGATGACCGACCCCTACAAGGAGTCCTTCGACGAGGGCGACAAGTCCCAGTGGAAGGTCCTCTCCAACGGCCCCTACAAGGTCGAGGGCGGCGTCTGGGACAAGAACAAGGGGGCGACCCTGGTCCGCAACCCGGAGTACGACCCGTCGACCGACGACCCGGAGACGCTGCGCCTGGCGCTGCCCGACCGGATCGACTGGCAGGTCAGCACCTCCGACGACGCCGGTGAGCTCTACAACGAGCGGCTGATCAAGGACTCCGGCGACGACCAGCGTGCCATCACCAGCGCCCGCCTGACCCCGGCGCAGCTCAAGGCGGTCGACGGCAACGAGCGCGTCCAGGAGCGCTACATCAACGTGGAGTCGCCGTACGTCGACTACTTCTCGATCAACCACAAGACCCTCACCAACCCCAAGGTCCGTGAGGCGCTCGTCGTGGGCCTGAACTCGGTCGCCTACAACAAGGCGCTCGGCGGCGAGAAGGTCGCCGTCCCGGCCGAGACGATCGTGAACCCGTCGCTCACCGGCTACCAGCCCAACCCGGCCTTCGAGGGCGACAACGACAACAACGGTGACCCCGAGGCCGCGAAGCAGCTGCTCGAGGAGGCCGGCGTGAAGACGCCGTACCCGATCAAGCTCAGCTACCAGAAGTCGCCGACCTACGACAAGGCGATGTCGATCGTGAAGGAGGCCTGGGACGAGGCCGGCTTCAAGGTCGAGCTCGACGGGCTGTCCGACACCTACTACGACGTGATCGCCGACCCCGACAAGGACACCGACGTCGCGTGGGCAGGCTGGGGCGCCGACTGGCCGTCGATGATGACGGTGCTGCCGCCGCTGTTCGACAGCCGGCCGAACATCTCGGCCACGTCCTGCAACAACAACTACGGTTGCTACAAGTCCGACGAGTTCAACTCGCTCGTCGACCAGGCCGCAAACGCCGCGACCATCGAGGAGCAGATCGGGTTCCTGCAGGAGGCCGACAAGGTGCTCGGTGAGGACGTCGCCTACATCCCGCTCGACGTGCAGAAGTTCAACTGGCTGCACGGCTCGAAGGTGACCGGCTTCACCACCACCGCCGCGTCGTCGTCGTACCCGGAGATCGGGCTGATCGGCGTCGAGCAGTGAGCAGGTAGCAGCACTCGACTGGAGGTCGCCGGGCGCGCGTCGCGATGACGTGCGTCCGGCGACCGCGGCCGGTCCGGACGGGCGAGGGCTCGCCGGACCGGCCACCACCTAACGTTCCGTGCACCGCCGCGGCGGGCACCGAGACTGAGACAGGATCCTTCGATGTGGGCCTACGCCCTGCGCCGATGTGCGGTCGGCCTCCTGCTGCTGTTCGCCGTCACGATCATCACCTTCGTCCTCTTCTTCGCGGCTCCGGTCGACCAGGCGCGCCTCGCGTGCGGCAAGCAGTGCAGCGAGTCGCAGATCGCGCAGACTCAGAAGGCGCTCGGCTACGACAAGCCGCTCCACGTCCAGTGGTCCTCGTTCATGAAGGGCCTCGTCGTCGGCCGTGACTTCCCCGCCGACCCGGAGCTGCGGGCCGCGGCGCCCGAGATCGTGACGCACTGCGCAGCGCCGTGCCTGGGCTACTCCCACCACAACGCCAAGACCGTCAACGAGGAGATCGCCGACGCGATCCCGATCACCGCCTCCATCTCGATCATGGCGCTGGTGCTGTGGCTCATCGGCGGGGTGTCGTTCGGCATCCTGGCGGCGATCACGAAGGGCTCGTTCCTGGATCGCAGCATCGTCGGCGCGACCCTGGTCGCCTACGCGTTCCCGTCGTTCTTCGTCGCCGTCTTCCTGCTCACCTTCGTGGTGATCAAGTGGGAGATCCTGCCCTATCCGGAGTACACCAGCATCGCCGAGGGCGGTGTGGGTGCCTGGCTCGGCAACCTCTTCCTGCCGGGGTTCAGCCTGGCCCTGCTGTTCCTCGCCAGCTACGTCCGGATGACGCGGGCGTTCGTGCTCGAGTCGATGAGCGAGGACTACATCCGGACCGCCAAGGCCAAGGGCCTCAAGGGGCGGAAGGTGCTGACCAAGCACGGGCTCCGTGCAGCGCTCACCCCGCTGGTCACGATGACCGGGCTCGACTTCGCGACACTGCTCGGCGGCTCGATCATCACCGAGACCGTCTTCGACTACGCGGGCCTGGGCCTGATCACGGTCCAGGCGTCAGCAGCCTGGGACCTGCCCATCATCGTCGGCGTGGTCTTGGTCGCGGCCGCCTTCGTGATCCTGCTCAACATCATCGTCGACATCGCTTACGCCTTCATCGATCCCCGGGTCCGGCTCGGATGAGGGGGGAGGACACCATGGACAAGTTCCTGACGGTCAAGGACCTGAAGGTGCACTTCCCGACCGCGGACGGGATCGTGAAGGCCACCGACGGCCTCTCCTACAGCCTCGACAAGGGCAAGACGCTCGGGATCGTCGGCGAGTCCGGCTCGGGCAAGTCGGTGTCGAGCTCGGCCATTCTCGGGCTGCACCGCGGAACGAACGCCGACGTCAGCGGCGAGATCCTGCTCGACGGAGTCAACCTGCTCGACCTCACCGGCGAGGAGATGCGGCGCAAGCGCGGCAAGGACGTCGCGATGATCTTCCAGGACCCGCTCTCGGCGCTGCACCCCTACTACCGGGTCGGCAACCAGATCGCCGAGGCCTACCGCGTCCACCACGACGTCAGCCGCAAGGCCGCCCGGCAGCGCGTCATCGAGATGATGGAGCTGGTCGGGATCCCGCAGCCGGACCGCCGGGTCGACGACTATCCCCACCAGTTCTCGGGCGGCATGCGCCAGCGGGCGATGATCGCGATGGCGCTGATCAACGACCCCGACCTGGTCATCGCCGACGAGCCGACGACGGCGCTGGACGTCACGGTGCAGGCCCAGATCCTCGACCTGCTGCAGCAGCTGCAGCGCGAGTTCGACACCGCGATCATCCTGATCACCCACGACCTCGGCGTCGTGGCGGAGATGGCCGACGACGTCCTGGTGATGTACGCCGGCCGGGCGGTCGAGTACGGCCCGAGCCGGGAGATCCTCACGCACCCGGAGATGCCGTACACCTGGGGTCTGCTGTCGAGCGTCCCCGACCTCCTCGCCGACGTGGACCAGGCGCTGGTGCCCATCCCCGGTGCCCCGCCGAGCCTGCTCAGCCCGCCCTCGGGCTGCCCGTTCCATCCCCGGTGCCGGCACAAGGACAAGGTGCCCGGGGACCTCTGCTACACCGAGCTGCCGGCGCTGGTGCCCGGCCAGCGGGGCCCCGACCACACCAAGCGGTGCCACCTGCCCGACCCCGAGGCGATCTACGAGGCCGAGGTCCTGCCGGAGCTCGCGCCCGAACTGGCGGAGGAGCGCTGATGACCAGCATCGAGGCACAGGCGCAGGGTGCGCCGACGACGACCAAGGGGAACGGCGCGGCGCCGATCCTGGACGTCAAGGACCTGCGGATGTACTTCCCCGTCAAGTCGCCGGGTCTGTTCCGCCGGACGCTCGGCCACGTGCAGGCGGTCGACGGCGTGAGTTTCCAGATCGAGGCGGCCGGATCCCTCGGACTGGTGGGTGAGTCCGGCTGCGGCAAGTCGACGACGGGCCGGCTGATCACGCGCCTCTACGAGCCGACGGCCGGGTCCATCGTCTTCGACGGCCGGGACATCGGGAAGCTCCCGCCCCGCCAGCTGAAGCCGCTGCGGCGGGAGATCCAGATGATCTTCCAGGATCCCTACAGCTCGTTGAACCCGAGGCACACGGTTGGCTCGATCATCGGTGCGCCGCTGGCGATCCACAAGGTGGTGCCGAAGGGGCAGATCCTGTCGCGGGTCCAGGAGCTGCTGGAGGTGGTGGGCCTCAACCCCGAGCACTACAACCGCTACCCCCACGAGTTCTCCGGTGGTCAGCGCCAGCGCATCGGCATCGCCCGGGCACTCACCCTCAGGCCGAAGCTGCTCGTCGCGGACGAGCCGGTGTCCGCGCTCGACGTGTCGATCCAGGCGCAGGTCATCAACCTGCTCAAGGACATCCAGCGGGAGTTCGACGTCGCGTTCCTCTTCGTCGCCCACGACCTCGCGATCGTCCGGCACTTCTGCCCCGAGGTCGCGGTGATGTATCTCGGCAAGATCGTCGAGATCGGCGAGCGGGACCGGATCTACAACCACGCCCACCACCCCTACACGCAGGCGCTCCTCTCGGCGGTGCCGGACGTGCGTCAGGCGGCCATCGGCGGACGACGGGACCGGATCGAGCTGACCGGCGACGTGCCGAGCCCGATCGACCCGCCGTCGGGCTGTCGGTTCCGGACCCGGTGCCCGATCGCCCAGGAGATCTGCGCCCGGCACGAGCCGCCGCTGCTGCAGATCGGCAAGCGTCACAAGGTGGCCTGCCACTTCCCCGGGCGACTCGGCGAGCACCCGCGGGCGCCGCTCACGGCCGGTCTCCTCGGCGTGGACGCGGAGGGGCGCCCCGATCCGGGTGCGAGCCCGAGCAGCGACCTCGTCGACCAGTCGGGCTATGCCGACACCTGGTTCGACCTCGACAAGAAGTCGATCGGCCGGGCGTAGGAGCCGTTCCCTAGAGTCACCCCGTGGACTCCGAGCCCCAGCTGTTCGACACGCCCTCCGGCAGGAGCGCGTCGTCGGGCGGGTCGCTGGCCGACGCGACGCACGCGGCGGCGCCGCTCGCCGTACGGATGCGGCCGCGGGGCCTCGACGAGCTGGTCGGCCAGGGGCACCTCCGGGCGCCCGGTTCCCCGCTGCGGCAGCTGGTCGAGGGCGACCAGTCGCTGTCGCTGCTGCTGTGGGGGCCGCCGGGCACGGGGAAGACGACGATCGCCTCGATCATCAGCCAGCAGACGGGTCGGCGCTTCATCGAGGTCTCGGCGGTCTCGGCCGGCGTCAAGGAGGTGCGCGCGGCCATCGAGTCCGCGCGGGCCAGCCTGGTCCGGACCGGTGAGGAGACGGTGCTCTTCGTCGACGAGGTCCACCGGTTCAGCAAGGCCCAGCAGGACGCGCTCCTGCCAGGGGTCGAGAACCGGTGGGTCACGCTCGTCGCGGCGACCACGGAGAACCCGTCCTTCAGCGTCATCTCGCCGCTGCTCTCCCGCAGCCTGCTGCTCCGGCTCCAGCCGCTGACCGACGCCGACGTCGAGGAGGTGGTCGACCGGGCGGTCGCGGACGAGCGCGGCCTGGCAGGGCGGTTCGTGCTCGAGGACGAGGCGCGGAGGCACATCGTGCGGCTCGCCGGCGGCGACGCCCGCCGGTCGCTGACCTACCTCGAGGCGGCGGCCGGCGCTGCGGCCGCCAAGGCAGGGGGAGCGCGGGGAGACGAGCCGCTGGTCATCGACGTCGCGACCGCGGAGACCGCGGCCGACCAGGCCGCCGTCCGCTACGACCGGGACGGCGACCAGCACTACGACGTGATCTCGGCCTTCATCAAGTCGGTCCGCGGCTCCGACGTCGATGCGGCGCTCCACTACCTGGCCCGGATGACGGAGGCGGGGGAGGACCCTCGGTTCATCGCCCGGCGGCTGATGATCCTCGCCAGCGAGGACATCGGCCTGGCAGACCCCACGGCGTTGCCCACGGCGGTCGCGGCCGCACAGACCGTGCAGCTGATCGGGATGCCCGAGGCACGGCTGACCCTCGCCCACGCCACGATCGCGCTGGCCGTCGCGCCGAAGTCCAACGCCGTGACGACCGCGATCGGCGAGGCCGTCGCCGACGTCCGCGCCGGCCGGATCGGCGCGGTGCCGGCGCACCTCCGCGACGCCCACTACGCAGGTGCGAAGAGCCTCGGGCACGGCAAGGGCTACGTCTACAGCCACGACGCGCCCTTCGGCGTGGCCGAGCAGCAGTACGCCCCCGACGTCGTCGCCGACGCCCGCTACTACCGGCCGACCGAGCTCGGCGCCGAGGCCGCGGTGAAGCAGCGGTGGGAGCGGGTTCGCCGCCTGATCCGCGGGAAGTAGGCTTGCCCGTCGTGACCAACGAGCTCGCCGTGCCGATCTGGCTGGTCGTCGCGACCCTCGTCGGCCTGGCGGCCCTCGGACTCGTGGCGATCCTCCTCGTCGCGTCGGTCCGACGCTCGCGCCGTCGCACCGAGCAGCTGCTCGCCTCCGCGGCCGCGGACGCCGAGGCCCTGCGCGAGCAGCTGGGCGCGATCGAGGAGCAGCTGCGGGCTCGGGCCGAGCCCTCGGGCGTCCCCGCCCGGCGGCCGGTGACCGTCGTCGACGACCGCGAGTACGTCATCACCGGTCTCGCGGAGGACGGCGGGCCGGCGCCCGCCCGCGTCGTACCGGTCCCGGTCTTCGCCGACATCGTGCTCCGGGAGAGCGTGATCCGCACCGCGTCCCTCGCGGCAGGACTGCGTCGCGCGCTCTCGCCCGAGGTGCGCCACCGCGTGCGGCTCGAGATGAGGCGTGAGGTCAAGCGGGCCCGCAAGCAGCGTCGCCACGACCTGCGCCAGGCGCGGCGCGAGTGGGAGGCCCGCCAGCGGGCCGGCCTGGAGGTGCCCTCGTGAGAGCGGGCGTCTGGTTCGCCGCCGGCGCCGCTGCGGGTGCGTACGGCGTCGTGCGGGCGAAGCGGATCGTGGAGGCCTTCACCGTCGACGGCATGCGCGACCGCGTCGGGGCGGTGTTCGTCGGCGCCCGCATGCTCCGGGAAGAGGTCGCCCAGGGCAGCGCCGACGCGGAGGCGCAGCTTCGCGAGCGCTACCGTCCCGCAGCCCGCGGTCCGGCGGCGCTCGCCGCCGGGGGCGCCGGCCGCCCCGCGATCCACGACCGCAGCAACCCGAGCAGCACCGAGGAAGGCACCCGATGACCGACCGCTACCTGAGCAGCGCGGAGATCCGCAACCGGTTCCTCGCGCACTTCGAGGCGCGCGGCCACACGGTGATGCCCTCCGCGTCGCTGCTCCTCGACGACCCCAACCTGCTGTTCGTCAACGCCGGCATGGTGCCCTTCAAGCCGTACTTCCTCGGCCAGGAGACGGCGCCGTTCCCACGCGCGGCGAGCGTCCAGAAGTGCGTGCGGACCCTCGACATCGAGGAGGTCGGCAAGACCACCCGCCACGGCACCTTCTTCCAGATGAACGGCAACTTCTCCTTCGGCGACTACTTCAAGGAAGGCGCGATCCAGTACGCCTGGGAGCTGGTCACCGGCGACCAGGCCGGCGGCGGCCTCGGGTTCGACCCGGACACGATCTGGGTCACCGTGCTGCCCGAGGACACCGAGGCCCGAGAGCTGTGGAAGCGCGTCGCCGGACTGCCCGAGGAGCGCATCCAGCTGCGTGGGCTCAAGGACAACTACTGGAACATGGGGGTGCCCGGCCCGGGCGGCCCGTGCAGCGAGATCTACGTCGACCGAGGACCGGAGTACGGCCCCGACGGCGGACCTGACGCCGACGAGGACCGGTTCCTGGAGATCTGGAACCTCGTCTTCATGCAGGACAACCTCAGCGCGGTCCGTGCCAAGGACGACTTCGACGTCGACGGGCCGCTGCCCAGCAAGAACATCGACACCGGCATGGGTCTGGAGCGGGTGGCCTACCTGCTGCAGGGCAAGCACAACATGTACGAGACCGACGTGGTCTTCCCGGTCATCGAGAAGGCCATGGAGCTCACCGGCAAGAAGTACGACGCGCCTGGGGCGGACCCGCTGGTCGACGTACGGTTCCGGGTCATCGCCGACCACGTGCGCAGCTCGCTGATGCTGATCGGCGACGGCGTCACGCCGGGCAACGAGGGCCGCGGCTACGTGCTGCGCCGGCTGCTGCGTCGCGCCGTGCGCAACGTCCGCCTCCTCGGGTACGACGACCCGGCGCTGCCGGAGCTGCTGCCGGTCTCGCGCGACCGCATGGGCGAGAGCTATCCCGAGCTGCACACCGACTGGGACCGCATCTCGCAGGTGGCGTTCGCCGAGGAGGAGGCGTTCCGCAAGACGCTCCAGGCGGGCACCCAGATCTTCGACCTGGCGGCCGGCGAGGTCCGCAGGGCCGGCTCCGCGACGATCCCCGGCGACCGCGCGTTCGCGCTGCACGACACCTACGGCTTCCCGATCGACCTGACCCTGGAGATGGCGGCCGAGGCCGGCCTCCAGGTCGACGAGCCGGGCTTCCGGCAGCTGATGGCCGAGCAGCGCGAGCGGGCGAAGGCCGACGCGCGGGCGAAGAAGGGCCAGCACGCCGACACCGGCGTCTATCGCGGGATCCTCGACGAGCACGGCCCCACCGAGTGGCTCGCCTACGAGACGCTCGAGACGGAGTCGCGTCCGCTCGCCGTGATCAAGGAGGGCGCCGCGGTGCGCTCGCTCGGCGAGGGCGAGGTCGGCGAGGTCGTGCTCGACCGCACCCCCTTCTACGCCGAGTCGGGCGGCCAGGTCGCCGACGCCGGCGTGATCGAGTTCGACGGCGGCCGGCTGGAGGTGCTCGACGTCCAGCGTCCGGTGCGTGGCCTGGTGGTGCACCAGGTCCGGGTCGTCGAGGGCGAGCTCGGCGGCGACGCGAGGCTGCACGCCAAGGTGGACCCCGAGTGGCGTACCGGCGCGCGCCAGGCCCACTCCGGCACCCACATCGTGCACGCGGCGCTGCGCGAGGTGCTCGGCCCGACGGCGCTGCAGTCCGGCTCCTACAACCGCCCGGGCTACCTGCGACTCGACTTCGGCTGGCTCAACGCGCTCGCTCCGGAGCAGGTGCGCCGGATCGAGGAGGTCTCCAACCACGCGCTGCGGGCGGACCTGCCGGTCGGCTGGCAGTACATGACGCTGAAGGAGGCGCGCGACTGGGGCGCCCTGGCGCTCTTCGGGGAGACCTACGACGACCAGAAGGTCCGCGTCGTGGAGATCGGCGGACCGTGGTCGCGCGAGCTGTGCGGCGGCACGCACGTCGACCACGCCAGCCAGGTCGGCACCATCGTGGTCACCGGTGAGGCGAGCGTCGGCTCAGGGAACCGCCGGATCGAGGCGCTCACCGGAGTCGAGGGCTTCGCCTACCTCGCGCGGGAGCGCGACGTGGTGCAGCAGCTGTCCACGCTGCTCAAGGCGCAGCCCGACGACCTCGTCGGCCGGGTGGGCGACCTCGTGGAGCGGCTGCGTCGCACCGAGAAGGAGATGGAGCGGATCCGGATGGCCCAGCTCCTCGCCGCCGGGGGCGACCTGGCGGCGGGTGCCGCCGACGTCGGCGGCGTCAAGGTGGTGGCCCACCGGGTCGACGGCGCCGCGGCCGGCGACGTCCGCACGCTCGCCCTCGACGTGCGGGGCCGGCTGCCGGGCGACCTCCCCGGTGTGGTCGTGGTGATCGGGTCCGCCGACGGCAAGGTGTCGGTGGTGGCCGCCCTCAACCAGGCCGCCCAGGACCGCGGGCTCTCCGCCAACGACATGGTGCGCACGGTGGCCCCCTACGTCGACGGCCGCGGGGGCGGGAAGGCGGACGTCGCCCAGGGAGGCGGCACCGACAGCAGCCGGATCGACGAGGCGCTCGCAGCCGTGTCCGCCGCGGTGGCGCAGGCCTGAGGCGACGGTGCGGCGCGGCGTCCGGCTCGGTGTCGATCCCGGCGACGCCCGGATCGGCGTGGCCCGCAGCGACCCGTCGGCGGTCCTCGCCACGCCGGTCGAGACCGTGCGCCGCGGGAAGGGCGATCTGCGCCGGATCCACCAGATCGCGGCCGCCGAGGAGGCGGTCGAGGTGGTCGTCGGGCTGCCGCGATCGCTCTCCGGTGGCGAGGGACCGGCGGCCGCCAAGACCCGCGAGTTCGCCCGCCGGCTCGCCCGGCGGGTGGCGCCGGTCCCGGTGCGCCTGGTCGACGAGCGGCTCACCACCGTGACCGCGGAGGCTATGCTGCGCGACCAGCGCAAGGGTGCGAAGCGCCGTGCCGTGGTCGACCAGGTCGCGGCCGTCGTGATCCTGCAGCAGGCGCTCGACGTCGAGCGGACCACAGGCCGGCCTCCGGGCGAGCTGGTGGAGCCAGACCCGGGCGCGGCATCGACAGCCCCCACGCACCCAGCCGAGGACGCCGAGGAGACCCATGAGTGAGCCGCCGGTCCTGCCCGAGCTGATCGCCGACGACGGGAGGCACGAGCCAGGCCGCCGGCGCGCGGGCCGCAAGCAGCGGTCGGGCTGCCTGCCGATCCTGCTGGTCATCGTGCTGTTCGTCGCCGTGACGGCGTGGTTCGCACGCGGCGCGATCTCCGACGTCCGCGACATGTTCGCCGGCGCCGAGGACTACTCCGGTCCGGGCGAGGGAGAGGTCACCGTGGTGATCGACCCGGGCCAGTCCGTGGCGTCGATGGGCGCCGAGCTCGAGGAGCTCGATGTGGTGGCCTCCTCCGAGGCGTTCGTGGAGGCGGCCGCGGCCAACGACCGGTCGACCAGCATCCAGGCCGGCACCTACCTGATGAAGAAGAAGATGAAGGCCGAGGACGCGGTCGAGGTCCTGGTCGACCCGGGCAACGTGGTCACCACCACGGTGACGATCCCCGAGGGCTTCACCGTCGACCAGATCGTCGCCCGGCTCGCCGAGGAGACCGAGTTCTCCGCCCGCCAGTTCGAGCGGCTGCTCGATCGTCCGAAGGCGATCAACCTGCCGTCGTACGCCGGCGGCAACCCGGAGGGCTACCTGTTCCCGGCGACGTACAACTTCAGTCCCGCCGACAAGCCGGTCGACATGCTCCGGGAGATGGTCGCGCGCTACGAGCAGGCGCTCGGCGACAACGACATCGAGGCGGTCGGCGCCTCGCTCGGTGAGGGCTACACGCCCGAGGAGATCATGACCGTCGCCAGCCTCGTCGAGGCGGAGGGGCGCGGCGACGACATGCCGAAGATCGCGCGGGCGATCTACAACCGGCTCGAGCTGCCCAACGGCGGCGGCACCAACGGGCTGCTGCAGATCGACGCGTCCGTGCTCTACGCCCTCGGCACGCGCGACCCCTCGAAGCTGATCGCGCCCCTGGCGGACCTGACCGACTCCCCCTACAACACCTACGCCCATCCGGGACTGCCGCCGGGGCCGATCGGCTCACCGGGGGAGCAGGCGATCCAGGCGGCGCTCAACCCGGCCGAGGGTGACTGGGTCTACTGGGTGACGGTCGACTGCGATGGCACGACCGAGTTCTCCGCCACGCTCGAGGAGCACAACCAGCACGAGCCGCTCGACCCGTCGACCTGCTGATGACGGGACCGCTGCGCTGCGCGGTCGTGGGCGATCCGGTCGCGCACTCGCTCTCGCCCGCCCTGCACCGGGCCGGCTACGACGCGCTCGGCCTGTCCCTGACGTACGACGCCGTGCAGGTGTCCCAGGGAGGGCTGGCCGACTTCGTCGCCGGCCTCGGCGCGGACTGGCGTGGCCTGTCGGTGACCGCGCCGCTCAAGCGGGAGGCCCTGGAGCTCGCCGCGACGGTGAGCGACCGAGCCGTGCTGGCCGGCGGCGCCAACACCCTGGTCCGGCAGGGGGGTGCGTGGGGGGCCGACAACACCGACCTCCCGGGGGCGGTCGCGGCGATCCGCGAGCGCTACGACGGGCCGGTCACCGCCGGCACGGTCATCGGCGGCGGTGCCACCGCCGCCTCGACCGGCCTGGCGCTGGCCGAGCTCGGGGCGCGGACGATCCGCCTCCTCGTCCGCGACCCGGCGCGCGCCGGGGCGGCAGCCGCCGCGATCGGCCGGCACCCGCGGGGGGTGGAGGTCGAGGTGCTCCCGCTCCCCGGGGGGAGCGCCGGCGCGGAGGTCGTCGGCGAGGTCGTGGTCTCGACCGTGCCGGTCGCCGGGCAGACCGAGCAGGTGGTGGCCGCCACCTCCTCCGCGACCGTGGTCTTCGAGGTCGTCTACCACCCCTGGCCGACCCCGGTCGCCGCCGCGGCGGTCGAGCGCGGTCAGGTGCTCGTCTCCGGCCTCGACCTGCTCGTCCACCAGGCGCTGCTGCAGTTCGCCCTCTTCACCGCCGAGGAGGCACCGGTCGCGGTGCTCCGGGCGGCGGGCGAACGGGCGCTCCGGGCCCGATAGGTTCCCGCGCATGCACCTGGTCGCCGCCCTCGTCGGCGCGCTCGTCGGACTGGCCGGCGGGCTGCTCGTCCCGCGGCTGGTCGCGCTCTGCCCCGAGCCGGCACCGGACCCGGACGAGAACCCGGAGGACTTCCCCGACCACGTGCGGTTCGCCGAGCTGGCAGCCCGGCCCGGCCTGGCGTGGCGGTCGGCCGTCGCCTGTGCGGTCGCCGGCGCGGCGGTCGGCGGCGCCCTCGGCTGGGAGTGGCCGCTGGCCTGGCTGCTGCCGCTGATCCCCGTGGGCTGTGCCCTCACCGTGATCGACTTCGTCACCTGGTACCTCCCCGCCCGGCTGATCCGGCCGTCGTACGCCCTGGTCGCGGTGCTGGTGGGGCTGGCGGCCCTCGTGGAGTGGGACTGGCGGTGGCTGGCGCTCGCGGCGACGGGCTTCGTCGCGCTCGGTGGCTACTACGGCCTGCTGTGGCTGATCAGTCCGCGGATCATGGCGTTCGGCGACGTCCGGCTCGGTGCGCTGCTGGGGCTGGCGCTCGGGCCCCTCGGCCTCACCACGGTGCTGACCTCGGTGGTGGCCGCGGCGGTGGTCGGCGTCCTGGCGATGCTGCCGATGGGCCGCCGCGGCGCGATGATCCGCAGGCGGGTGCCGTTCGGTCCCTCCCTCGCGGTCGGCGCGGTGGTCGCGGTCGTCGTGGGCCAGGTGCTTGTCCGGCTCTAGACCGCCCGGACGGGCGCGGCGGCCGACCGTGGGAGACTGGTGCCCATGTTGCGCTGGCTGACCGCGGGGGAGTCCCACGGCCCCTCCCTGGTGGCGATCCTCGAGGGCCTTCCGGCCCACGTCGAGGTCACCACCGACGACATCTCCGACGCACTCGCCCGCCGGCGCCTCGGCTACGGCCGGGGCGCGCGGATGAAGTTCGAGGCCGACGAGGTGACGGTCGTCGGCGGTGTCCGGCACGGCCGCACCCAGGGCGGACCGGTCGCGATCCAGGTCGGCAACACCGAGTGGCCCAAGTGGGAGACCGTGATGGCGGCCGACCCGGTGGACCCGGCCGTGCTCGAGGGGATGGCGCGCAACGCCCCGCTGACCCGGCCCCGCCCCGGGCACGCGGACCTGGCCGGCATGCAGAAGTACGCCTTCGACGACGCGCGGCCGATCCTCGAGCGCGCCTCGGCCCGGGAGACCGCCGCGCGGGTGGCGCTCGGCCGCGTCGCGAGCAACTTCCTCGAGCAGGCCGTCGGCGCCCGTGTCGTGAGCCACGTCCTCGAGATCGGCGGGGTCCGCACGCCCACCACCGACCTGCCCGAGCCGGGCGACGTCGCCCGCCTCGACGAGGACCCGGTCCGCTGTCTGGACCCCGACGGCTCGAAGCTGATGGTCGAGCGGATCGACCAGGCCCACAAGGACGGCGACACCCTCGGCGGCGTCGTCGAGGTGGTGGTCCACGGCCTGCCACCGGGGCTGGGGTCGCACGTGCACTGGGACCGGCGCCTGGACGCCCGCCTCGCCGGCGCGCTGATGGGCATCCAGGCGATCAAGGGCGTCGAGGTCGGCGACGGCTTCGAGCTCGCCGCGACCCCGGGTTCCCTCGCCCACGACGAGATCGTCCCCACCGAGGAGGGCCTGCGCCGGGTGTCCGGCCGCTCCGGTGGCACCGAGGGCGGCATGACCACGGGCGAGGTGCTGCGGGTCCGCGCCGCGATGAAGCCGATCGCCACCGTGCCGCGGGCCCTGCGGACCGTCGACGTGGCCACCGGCGAGGAGACCGTCGCCCACCACCAGCGCTCCGACGTGTGCGCCGTGCCGGCCGCCGGGATCGTCGCCGAGGCGATGGTCGCCCTGGTGCTGGCCGACGCCGTGCTCGAGAAGTTCGGCGGTGACGCGGTGTCGGAGACCCGCCGCAACGCCCAGTCCTACCTCGACACCCTCCGCTACCGGTGACCCGCCCGTGAGCAGCGGTCCGGTGTGCGTCCTCGTCGGCACGATGGGCGCAGGCAAGACGACGGTCGGAGAGCTGGTGGCCGCGAGCCTCGGCGTCGGGTTCGCCGACACCGACCACCTCGTCGAGCAGCGCGCCGGCAAGCCGGTGCAGGAGATCTTCGTCGACGACGGCGAGGCGGCCTTCCGGGCGATGGAGCGGGAGGTGGTCGCCGCGGCGCTCGCCGACCACGACGGCGTGCTGTCCCTCGGCGGGGGAGCGGTCCTCGACCCGGCGACCCAGGCCCTGCTGGCACCGCACCAGGTGGTCTTCCTCCGGGTCGGGCTCGCCGACGCCGTGAAGCGGGTCGGCCTCGGCGTCGGCCGGCCGCTGCTCCTCGGCAACGTCCGCGCCCGCATCAAGCAGCTGCTCGACGAGCGGACGCCGGTCTACCAGGGGATCGCCCGGCTGACCGTCGACACCGACGGGCGGGCTCCCGAGGACGTGGCCGCCGAGGTGGTCGCCCGGGTCCGGCCCGCCCCGGCGCCGGAGGAGCAGGCATGAGCGGGCCCACCACGATCCGGGTCGCCACCGCGGCGCCGTACGACGTCGTGGTGGGGCACGGCGTGCTCGACCGGCTGCCGGCGCTGCTGCCCGAGGGCGTCCAGCGGGTCGCGGTGATCTGCCCCGAGTCGCTCGAGCACCTGCTGGAGCCGTTCGGCGAGCTGCTCGACGGACTCGACGGCGTCGTGCTGCAGGTGCCCGACGGGGAGGAGTCGAAGAGCTGGGAGGTCGCGGCCGCCTGCTGGGAGGAGCTGGGCGAGGAGGGCTTCACCCGGTCCGACGCCGTGGTCACGCTCGGCGGCGGCGCCACGACCGACCTCGGCGGGTTCGTCGCGGCCACGTGGCTTCGCGGCGTGGCCGTGCTCCACGTGCCGACGACGCTGCTCGCGATGGTCGACGCCGCCGTCGGCGGCAAGACCGGCATCAACACCCCGGCCGGCAAGAACCTCGTCGGCTCCTTCCACGAGCCCGTCGGGGTGCTGTGTGACCTGGCGCTGCTCGAGACGCTGCCGCGGGCGGAGCTGGTGGCCGGTCTCGGCGAGGTGGTCAAGTGCGGGTTCATCTCCGATCCCCGGATACTGGAGCTGGTCGAGCAGACCGATCCCGCCACCCTCGGCCCCGGCTCGCCGGTGCTGCGGGAGCTGGTCGAGCGGGCCATCCGGGTCAAGGCCGACGTGGTCGCCGGGGACCTGAGGGAGCGTGGCGGCGAGGCCGGGCACCCGGGCCGCGAGGTCCTCAACTACGGGCACACGCTCGCGCACGCGATCGAGAAGGCCACCGACTACGGCATCCGTCATGGCGAGGCCGTCGCGATCGGCTGCGTGTACGTCGCCGAGCTGGCCGCCCGGGCCGGCAGCCTCCCGCGTGAGCTCGCCGACCGGCACCGCGCGGTCCTCGGCCGGGTCGGGCTGCCGACCACCTTCGACGGTGCCGACTTCGACGCGCTGCTCGCCACGATGCGGGTGGACAAGAAGGCACGCGGCAACCAGCTCCGGTTCGTGGTCCTCGACGACCTGGCGCGGCCGCGGGTGCTCGCCGGACCGTCCGAGGACGACCTCCGCGCCGCCTACGCGGCGCTCGCCCCCGGCGGTGCCTCGTGACCGCGACGCGGGTGCTGGTGCTCAACGGGCCCAACCTCGGCCGGCTGGGCCGCCGGCAGCCCGAGATCTACGGGCACACCACCCACGCCGAGCTCGCGGACCTCTGTGTGCGATGGGGCGGCGAGCTGGGCCTGGCGGTGGAGGTCCGGCAGACCAACCACGAGGGCCGGCTGCTCGACTGGCTCAACGACGCCGCGGACGAGGGGACCCCGGTCGTGCTCAACGCCGCCGCGTGGACCCACTACTCGCTGGCCCTGCACGACGCCTGCGCCCAGCTCACCGCACCGCTGGTCGAGGTGCACATCTCCGAGCCGAAGCAGCGGCCCGAGGCCTTCCGGCACAGGTCCTACGTCGAGCAGTTCGCGGCGACCACCATCAGCGGGGAGGGCATCGACGGCTACCGGCAGGCGCTCGAATTCATCGCTTCCGCCGGGGCCCACTAGACTTGCTTGCTGGCCCGCTGGGCCGTCGTACTCGGCGCGGACCACCGTGCGAATCATTGACACCTGCATCGAAAAGGCTGGGCATGGCAACCACGAACGACCTCAAGAACGGCATGGTTCTCAACATCGACGGCCAGCTCTGGGCCGTGCAGGAGTTCCAGCACGTCAAGCCGGGCAAGGGTCCCGCGTTCGTCCGCACCAAGCTGAAGAACGTCGAGTCGGGCAAGATCGTCGACAAGACCTTCAACGCCGGCACCAAGGTCGAGACCGCCACGGTCGACCGCCGCACGATGCAGTACCTCTACAACGACGGCACCAGCTACGTCTTCATGGACACCGGCACCTACGAGCAGACCGAGGTCGCCCCCGAGATCGTGGGCGACGCCAAGAACTTCATGCTGGAGAACCAGGAGGCGATCGTCGCCACCAACGACGGCCGGGTGCTGTTCATCGAGCTGCCCGCCTCCGTCGAGCTCGAGGTCACCTACACCGAGCCCGGCGTCGTCGGCGACTCGGCCACCGGCCGCACCAAGCCCGCCACCCTGGAGACCGGTCACGAAATCCAGGTCCCGCTGTTCATCAACCAGGGCGAGAAGATCAAGGTCGACACCCGCGAGGGTGGCTCCTACCTCGGCCGCGTGAAGGGCTGACCGGGCGCGTGGGAGCTCGCACCAAGGCGCGCAAGCGGGCGCTCGACGTCCTCTACTCCGCGGACATGCGGGGTGAGACGGGCGTCGAGGCGCTGGAGCGCGTCACCGCGGACGCAGAGGCTCCCGGCAACCCCTACACCGCCACGATCGTGCGCGGGGTCACCGACCACCGGGCCCGGATCGACGAGGTGCTGGAGGAGTTCTCCACCGACTGGACGCTGTCTCGGATGCCGGCCGTCGACCGCAACGTGCTGCGGATCGGCGTGTGGGAGCTGCTCTGGGCCGAGGACGTGCCGGACACCGTCGCGGTGACCGAGGCCATGGCCCTGGTCCGCGAGCTCTCCACCGACGAGTCACCGGCCTTCGTCAACGGCGTTCTCGGAGCCATCCAGCGCAACAAGGCCAGCCTCGGCTGACTGTGAGGATTCCCTTCGCAGCCTGATGGTGCTGGGCTGTGGGCAGGCAACTGCGAGCGTGACCCTTCGGCTGACTGGCTCAGTGCCTTTGACGGGACTTGTCCGCTCGTGGTTACCGGCCCCGGCCCGGTCGGAGCAGCTGGCCTGATCAGGAGCTTGACCGACCGGTGTTCGCGCACCGGTCGTGTCTCATCACAGTCCTGCCGAATCTCCGCCCCGGACCGGAACCACATCCGCTCCCAGGCAAGGAGAGAACGCATGACCAGTGTGACCCATCTGCGCGAGGTGGTCGATGTCGTCATCGGCGTCGACACTCACGTCCAGACCCACTCTGCCGCCGTGGTCGATGCGCGGACCGGCGGTGTGCTCGCCGAGATCACCATCGAAGCCACCGCCGACGGCTACGCCCAACTCGTGGAGTTCGCCGACGAACACGCAGTACTGCGGGCATGGGCGATCGAGGGCACCGGCGGCCACGG